>NZ_JAVUPQ010000043.1:0-36113 GCF_032029835.1 Escherichia sp. AM3
TCGGTGGAGCTGCATGACAAAGTCATCGGGCATTATCTGAACATAAAACACTATCAATAAGTTGGAGTCATTACCCAATATTTACTTATGACATTAAAAGTAACTTTTTTGAAATTAGAGATAATATTGGCACAGAAAATATATTCAGTTCGTTTAGTGATTTCTCTTCATTCTTAAACGAAATCATGGACAGTTGTTCATAATAATCAAAAGGAAACAAAAATCATTGTAAACCATGCCATCTTTTTAGAGATTACCAGCAGAAAATTCCTTGTTCGAAATTTAGCAGTGCAAGCTATGGAAAAACTTACAACGGAACTACACTCCTTAAGTGAGATGGACCGAAGACATGTAGTCTCTATTTTAGCCGAAATAGCTAATGGCTATGATGATTTTAATGACATGTTGATTTATTTAGAATTTTACCCGAATCATAAGATTCTGATATCTTAAATAAGAAAATCCCGTTCGACGTTCTGAAAAAGAAATCATAAAATATTAGCAGATACTTATTTCGTGACTATATCTTATCCGATGAACTTTTTTCAAAACCAGCATTTAATAATATCTTTGACGAAGATGAACGCGTCTTTGCTCAATGTATCACACAGGAATAATAATATAACACTCAACAATAATATTTATTATAATTATGATTACTTATCACGACGCATTCGCGAAAGCGAACCATTACCTTGATGATGCAGATCTCCCGGTCGTCATTACTCTACATGGACGCTTTAGCCAGGGCTGGTATTTCTGTTTCGAAGCACGAGAATTTCTCGAAACTGGAGATGAGGCCGCGCGCTTAGCTGGTAACGCACCTTTTATTATTGATAAAGACAGTGGTGAAATTCATTCTCTGGGAACGGCAAAGCCGCTGGAAGAATATCTACAGGATTACGAAATAAAAAAGGCTACCTTCGGCTTGCCCTGACAAAATAGCCCTCTTCCCACGAAGAGGGCCGCTAACCTTAGTACCCCGCCGTTAAATCATCCACCGAGCGCGGGTCGGATGCGCCGTACAACTCACCGTCCGGCCCAACCATAATGCTTTGTGTACTGCCCATCGCCTCTTTCAGCGCCACTTTCTGACCTTTTGCTTCCAGCAGCTTGAGCGTATCCGGGCTAAACCCTTTTTCGACACGCAGCTCGTCCGGCAACCACTGATGGTGGAAACGCGGCGCATTGGTCGCTTCGGCGACGTTCATGCCATAATCGATGCTATTCACCACCATTTGCAGCACTGTAGTGATGATCCGGCTACCGCCTGGGCTACCGGTAACCAGCCAGGTTTTACCGTCTTTCACCACAATGGTCGGCGACATCGACGACAGCGGGCGTTTGTTCGGCCCGACGGCGTTGGCATCACCGCCCACCAGCCCGTAAACGTTCGGTACGCCCGGTTTGGCGGAGAAATCATCCATCTGGTTATTAAGCAGAATACCGCTCTCGCCCGCGACAATACCCGTACCGAAGGTGGTGTTCAGCGTATAGGTCACCGCCACCGCGTTACCGTCTTTATCCACTACAGAGTAATGGGTAGTTTGATTACTCTCATAAGGCGCAAGCTTGCCAGGGCGAATCTCACTGGACGGCTTCGCTTTGTTGATATCAATTTGATCGGCAATGGATTTGGCATAGGCTTTATTGGTCAGTGCCTGCCACGGGACTTTGACAAAATCCGGGTCGCCAAGATATTCCGAGCGGTCGGCGTAGGCGTATTTCTCCGCTTCTGCCATGATTTGCATCGCATCGGCGCTGCCAAAGCCGTATTTCTTCATATCGAAGTTTTCCAGAATATTGAGGATTTGTACGATATGGATCCCGCCGGAGGATGGCGGTGGCATGGAGTAAACCTGATACCCGCGATAATCGCCGCTTATCGGAGTGCGTTCGACCGCTTTATAGGCCGCTAAATCTTCTTTAGTGATCAAGCCACCGTTTTTCTGCATCTCCTGGGCGATCTGTTCCGCAATCGTGCCTTTATAGAATTCGTCCGGGCCGTTTTCAGCAATCATCTCCAGGCTCTTTGCCAGGTTCGCCTGCACCAGCGTGTCGCCCTTTTTCAGCGGCTCGCCCTCTTTCCAGAAGATAGCTTTACTGTTTTCGTGATTCGGCAACACTTCGCTACCGTAGGTTTTGAGATCGTCAGCCAGCGCGTCGTTAACGATAAAACCATCGCGTGCCAGTTTAAACGCGGGCTGCACGACTTTGTTCAGCGGCATGGTGCCGTATTTATCCAGCGCCAGCGAGAAACCTGCTACCGTACCCGGTGTGCCGGAAGCCAGATGCGAAGTGAGTGATTTTTTGCTGTCCGGGTTGCCCTGATCATCGAGGAACATATCGCGGGTCGCTTTGGCGGGTGCCATTTCGCGGAAATCGATAGCCGTGGTATTGCCATTTTTCGAGCGGATTAACATAAAACCACCACCGCCCAGATTCCCTGCCTGCGGATGCGTTACCGCCAGCGCGTAGCCCACCGCCACGGCGGCATCAACGGCATTCCCGCCCTCCTTGAGAATATCCACCCCCACCTGAGTGGCAGTGGCGTCCACAGACGCTACCATTCCCTGTTTCGCGCGTACCGGGTGGAAGACATCTTCCTCCACACCATACGAGACGGGCGGCGCAGGAGGCGCGGCGGCGGCGCTAAAACAACTTCCTGAGAGCAGAGCAGCAATGGCCACCCGGCGTAAAAACGTCGGTTTTATCATCGTTATTCTCCAGAGATTAAGGGGCAACCCCAGCTAAGCCTGGTATATAACTCTGAATTAATCATCGTTTTGTCGGGAAGCGAGTAAACTTAAAGGATATCTTCAGAGGAGGATACGCGATGAAACGACTTCTGATTCTTACGGCACTCCTGCCGTTTGTCGGCTTTGCACAGCCCATTAATACTCTGAACAACCCTAACCAGCCGGGGTATCAGATACCCAGCCAGCAGCGGATGCAAACCCAGATGCAAACGCAGCAAATCCAGCAAAAAGGGATGCTGAATCAGCAACTGAAAACGCAAACTCAGTTGCAACAGCAGCATTTAGAAAACCAGATAAACAATAATTCTCAGCGGGTGTTGCAGTCACAGCCGGGGGAGCGAAATCCCGCCCGGCAGCAAATGCTGCCCAACACCAACGGCGGGATGTTAAACAGCAACCGTAATCCGGATAGTTCGTTGAATCAGCAGCATATGCTGCCGGAGAGGAGAAACGGCGACATGCTGAATCAGCCCAGCACGCCGCAGCCTGACATTCCGTTGAAAACTATTGGGCCGTAAAGTTCGGACCAATCACGTCAATCGCATCGGTACAGATGCAATCCACGCCCCAGCGCAGCAACTCTGCCGCGCGCTGGGGTTTATTGACGGTATAAACCAGAATCCGCAGTCCGGCGTCTTTCAACTGCATCACTCGCACTTTATCGAGTAACTTATGATTGAGATGAATAGAGACGCAGCCCAGCCGCGCGGTCAGTTCGCGCCAGTCGTCGCGCCACTCATCCAGCAACAAACCGCGCGGCAGTTCCGGTACTGCCTGTTGTGCGGCTTCTAAAGCATCAATCTCAAACGATGACAGCAGCGGCGGCGTCATACCGGCCCACAGTTGGCGTGCCGCCAGCGCCACCATTTTGCCCGTTAATGGTCCAGTGCCAGTGGTGGGTTTGATTTCGATATTCGCCATCATCCCGTGTTCACGACAGCGTTCCGCCACCTGCGAAAGCAACGGCAGCGGCTCACCTTTAAACGCTTTGCTGTACCAACTGCCCGCATCCACGCGCAGTAAATCCTGCCAGTTCAGTTCACCCGCGACGCCCCAGCCGTTGCTGGTGCGTTCGAGATTGTCGTCATGGAGCAGGAAGATCTCGCCATCTTTCGATAACTTCGCGTCAAATTCGATCATCTTATGACCGTATTTTGCCCCGACATCGATTGCCGCCAGGGTGTTTTCCGGGGCCAGCTTACCGCCGCCACGATGAGCGACGATGCGGGGATAAGGCCAGTTACTCATACTCGTTGTCCTGTTTCACCATCAAAAAGATGCAGCTGATTTTCCGCCAGATGCAGCCACAGCGTGCTGCCTGCCGTCGGGCGCTCCTGATGCGCCAGTCGCACCACCAGCTTCTGCTCGCCCCAGCGTCCGTGCGCCAGGTTATCTGCGCCGAGGATCTCCAGCGTGTCCATCACCAGCGGTACGCCGCCTTCTGCCTGCGAGCTTAGCGCAATATGTTCCGGGCGAATGCCGAGAGTCATTTTACGCCCGGCATACTGACGGTAGCCACCGTTTAGCGGCAGCTCAATACCGCCGTCCAGTTCGAAATGCGTGCCTTCGTTATTCACGCGGCCTGTCAGCAGATTCATCGCCGGACTGCCGATAAAACTCGCTACAAACAGGCTGGCGGGCTTTTCGTAGACTTCAACTGGTGTGCCAATCTGTTCGGCAACGCCGCCGTTCATCACCATTACTCGCTGGGCGAGCGTCATCGCTTCAACCTGATCGTGAGTAACGTAGAGTGAAGTCGTTTTCAGGCGACGGTGCAACTGTTGCAGTTCAAGACGCATCTGCACGCGCAGCTTGGCATCGAGGTTAGAGAGCGGCTCATCAAACAGGAACACCGCCGGATCGCGCACAATCGCGCGGCCCATCGCCACACGCTGGCGCTGACCGCCGGAAAGCTCGCGCGGGCGACGTTTGAGCAGACCGTCCAGCTCCAGAATGCGCGCCGCTTCTTTAACGCGCTCGGCAATTTGCTGCTTGCCCATGCCGCGAATTTTCAGCCCCCACGCCATGTTTTCTTCGACACTCATATGCGGATAAAGCGCGTAGTTCTGGAACACCATCGCAATCCCGCGATCTTTTGGCTCCATTTCAGTCACGCGCTGGTCGTTGATCCAGATATCGCCTTCTGTCACCCGCTCCAGCCCGGCAACCATGCGCAGCAGCGTCGATTTCCCGCAGCCAGACGGCCCGACCATCACGATAAATTCGCCATCCGCCACATCAAGGGTCAGCGGTTTAATGACCTGGGTTTTACCATCCCAGCTTTTGGTTACTGCCTGTAATTTCAGTCCTGCCATCTTATTTCTCACTATCGACCAGGCCGCGCACGAAGGCACGCTGCATCACTAAAACAATCACCACCGGAGGGATAAGCGTTAACAACATCGCCGCCATCACTGAGTTCCATTCCGTGGTGCCTTCGCCTGTAGCGATCATCCCTTTGATCCCTGCCACGGTGGTGCCGAGATCCACATCGGTAATAATCAACAACGGCCACAAATACTGGTTCCAGCCGTAAATAAAGGTGATCACAAACAGCGCCGCCAGATTGGTTTTGGAGAGCGGAAAAACGATGTCGCAAAAGAAACGCATTGGTGACGCGCCGTCGATCCGCGCCGCTTCCACCAGTTCATCCGGCAGCGTCATAAAGAACTGGCGAAACAGAAACGTGGCGGTCGCCGAGGCCATCAGCGGCAGCGTTAAACCGGCGTAGCTGTCGAGCATCTTCAGGTTGGCGATGACTTCCACCGTCGGGAATATACGTACTTCAACCGGCAGCATCAGGGTGATAAAAATCATCCAGAAGAAGAGGTTACGTAGCGGAAAACGAAACCAGACAATGGCAAATGCCGAGAGCATCGAGACGGTAATTTTGCCGAGCGTAATGCTGAACGCCATCACAAAGCTGTTAAGCAACATCCGCCAGAACGGCGCGCTATTCGTGCCTACCCCGTTCACCCAGATGTTGTGGATGTTTTCCAGCAGATGTGTGCCGGGGATGAGCGTCAGCGGCGCGGCATAGACGGCCTGTTTATCCAGCGTCGCCGCGACAAACGCCACGTACAGCGGGAAGAGGATCACCGCGATCCCGAGGATCAGCATGGTATGGCTGAATATCGTCAGCCACGGACGGTTCTCAATCATTGGTAACGCACCTTGCTTTCAACATAGCGGAACTGCACCACCGTCAGCACGATGACGAGGAACATCAACACCACCGACTGTGCGGCAGACGAAGCCAGATCCAGTCCGGTAAAACCTTCGCGGTAGATCTTATAAATCAGCGTCGTGGTGGCCTGAACCGGCCCGCCGGACGTGGCGGCGTCGATCACCGGGAAGGTGTCGAAGAAGGCATACACCAGGTTCACCACCAGCAGGAAGAAACTCACCGGAGCGATAAGCGGCAGCGCAATCTTAAAGAAGCGGCGAATTGGGCCTGCACCGTCGATGGCTGCGGCTTCGATCAACGAACGGGGAATGGATTGCAGCGCGGCATAGAAGAACAGGAAGTTGTAGCTGATTTGCTTCCATACTGAGGCAAACACCACCAGAAACATTGCCTGACCGCTGTTTTGCGCGTGGTTCCAGTCGTAGCCGAACTCCGCGAGAAAATGGGTGATCAGCCCGCGACCGGGGTTAAACAGGAAGATCCACAATACGGCGGCAACGGCGGGAGCCACGGCGTAAGGCAGCAACATTAAGGTTTGATAGAAACGGCTGCCGCGCACGATGTACTCCACCAGCGCCGCAAAGAACAGCGATACCAGCAAACCGCTGACGGTGACAAAGGTGCTGAATTTTATCGTCGTCCAGAAGGAGTCGAGATAGTAGCTGTCATGGAACAGCGTGACGAAGTTATCCAGGCCGACAAACTGGCTGGAGAAACCAAACGGATCGACGCTTTGTAGCGAGTACCACAACGCTTCGCCCGCAGGCCAGATAAAAAAGATAACGGTGATGATGAGCTGCGGCGCGACCAGCAGATAAGGCAGCCAGCGCGAGCGGAACACCGGACGGGATGATGACATTACGGTTAATTCCTGAACTGTGCCGGATGCGCTTCGCTTATCCGGCCTACACGCGATGCCAGGTCAGATAAGCGAAACGCATCCGACATTACACTGATTAAGACTTCGTCGATTTCTCAAAGCGGCGCAGCAACTGATTTCCACGCTCAACGGCGGTATCCAGTGCCTGCTGTGGTGTCTTCTTACCGGTCCACACGCTCTCCAGCTCTTCATCCACAATCACGCGGATCTGCGGCATGTTGCCCAGACGCAGCCCTTTGGTGAACGGCAACGGCGGCTTATTCAGCATCTGACGCGTCGCGGTATCCGCCCCTGGGTTTTTCTCATAAAAGCCCTGCTCACGGGTCAGGTCATACGCTGCTTTGGTGATTGGCAGATAACCGGTTTTCTGATGCCACTCGGCAGCGTTTTCTGGCTTCGCGAGGAAATCGAGGAACTTCGCCACACCGGTATACGTTTCTTTATCTTTACCCTGCATCACCCACAGGCTGGCTCCGCCGATAATGGCGTTTTGTGGCGCATCTTTCGCATCGGCGTCGTAAGGCATCATGCCTACGCCGTAGTTAAATTTGGCGTACTCGCGAATGTTGGCAAGAGAACCGGAAGAGGCGGTGGTCATCGCGCAATCACCGTTATAGAACTTCTCGGTGGATTCATCCTTACGACCGACGTAGCTGAAGTCGCCCTTCTTGTTCATCTCCTCGAGCATGGCGATGTGTTTCACCTGCTCCGGCTTGTTGAACTCCAGCACCGCGTCCGTGCCGTCAAAGCCGTTGTTTTTGCTGGCAAACGGCAGACCGTTCCAGGCGCTAAAGTTTTCCAGTTGGATCCAGCCCTGCCAGCCGCTGGCGTAGCCGCACTTCATACCGGAGGCTTTCAGTTTCGCGGCATAGTCCGCCAGATCCTGCCAGGTTTTCGGCGGTTGTTCCGGGTCTAATCCTGCTTTCTTGAAGGCGTCTTTGTTGTAATAGAGAACGGGGGTCGAGCTGTTGAATGGCTGGGAGAGTAAGTGGCCCGTTTTGCTGTCGGAGTAGTAACCGGAAACCGTCGGCACAAACTGCGACTCATCGAATTGAATCCCCGCCTCTTTAAACACGTCATATACCGGTTTAATGGCTTTCGATGCCATCATGGTGGCGGTGCCAACTTCATAAACCTGCAAAATAGCCGGAGCGTTGCCGGTACGAAATGCGGCAATCCCCGCGCTTAAATTCTGTTCGTAGTTGCCTTTATAGGTCGGTACAATTTTGTAATCCGGATTTTCGGCGTTAAAACGTTGGGCCAGAGAATCCACCTCTTTACCCAGTTCCCCTTCCATAGAATGCCAGAACGGAATGGTCGTCACTGCCTGTGCATTCCCCATTAACGCCAGTCCGAGCGCCAGTGCTGAAGCTGTATAATGTAACGGTTTCATCGTTTATCTCTCTTGTTGTACCGAATGCGCGAATTCACGCGTTTTATGCTCGCGGGGTAACATGACATGCTCGAATTACAGAAAAATAACTTTTTTGTTACATTTGTAAGATAGTAAGGTGTCAGAAAGATGACAAGGCGGTGACGGCGTGGGTGAGGGAAAATGGGAGATGGGGCACGGATAAGCGGAAAAATAGAAGGTCTGAATCAAACTCTACAGATTACTCATCGTTTCATGCCAGATGCGGCGTAAACGCCTTATCCGGCCTACAAGATCGTGCAAATTCAATATATTGCAACTCACCCAGTAGGCCTGATAAGCGCAGCGCATCAGGCAATTTTACATTTGTCACCTGTCTCAAAGGAGTCTTTTGACTCCTTATCAATCAACGTGTTATTACCCGCCTAAATACGCACTTCTCACTGCTTCGTTCGCCAGCAGCACGTCGCCGGTATCGGAGAGCACCACATGGCCGTTTTCCAGCACGTAGCCGCGATCCGCCAGCTTTAGCGCCTGGTTGGCGTTCTGCTCGACGAGGAAGATAGTCATCCCCTGCTCGCGCAGCTGCTCGATGGTGTCGAAAATTTGCTGGATGATAATCGGCGCAAGACCGAGCGATGGCTCATCAAGTAGCAGCAAACGCGGATTGCTCATCAGCGCGCGACCAATCGCCAGCATCTGCTGTTCACCGCCGGACATGGTGCCCGCCCGCTGAACACGGCGCTCATGCAGACGTGGAAACAGTTCATACACCCACTTTATGCGCTCCTGAAACTGGTCACGTTCGGCAAAGAAGCCGCCCATCGCCAGGTTCTCTTCCACCGTCATCCGCGAGAAGACGCGACGCCCTTCCGGGACAATCGCTACCGCTTCGCGCATGATTTTCGCCGTCTGCCAGTCGGTAATGTCTTTATCATCAAACACAATTCGCCCGCTGGTGGCGCGCGGATCGCCGCATAACGTACCAAGCAAGGTGGTTTTCCCCGCCCCGTTCGCGCCAATCAGCGTGACAATCTCGCCCTGATTGATATGCAAGCTCACCTCATGCAGCGCCTGGATTTTGCCGTAGTGGGCGCTGACTTTGTCAAAGGACAACATGACTTTTTCCATCTTATGCCTCACCTAAATAGGCACGGATCACGTCCGGGTTATTACGGATTTGCTCCGGCGTACCGTTTGCCAGTGGCGTCCCCTGATTGACCACGTAAATTCGGTCTGAAATCCCCATCACCAGCTTCATATCGTGTTCAATCAACAAGATAGTGGTGTTGTGATGATTGCGCAGTTCGGCAATCAGCTCATCCAGCTCTTTCGTCTCTTTCGGGTTAAGACCTGCCGCCGGTTCGTCGAGCATTAAAATCTCCGGCTGCGTCACCATGCAACGGGCAATCTCCAGACGGCGTTGGTCACCATAGGCCAGGTTACTCGCCTGACGGTTGGCGTGTTCCAGCAAACCAATGCGCTCAAGCCAGGTGGCGGCGCGGTCGAGCGCTTCGCTCTGGGCGCGACGGAAAGAAGGCGTTTTCAACAGGCCAGAGAACAGCCCGGTTTTCAGTTGCTGATGCTGCGCCACCAGCAGGTTTTCAATTACCGTCATTTCACGGAACAGACGCACATGCTGGAAGGTGCGCACCACGCCCATGCGGGCAATTTGCTGCCCCGGTAAACCTTCAAGATGCTGATCGCGCAGTAAAATGGTGCCGCCGGTGGGTTTGTAGAAACCGGTCAGGCAGTTAAAAACCGTGGTTTTTCCGGCACCGTTAGGGCCGATTAACGAGACGATTTCCTGCGGGTACAGTTCAAGATTGACGTTGTTCACCGCCAGCAGGCCGCCGAAGCGCATCATCAGACCGTTAACAGATAATAATGGCTGACTCATGCCTGCTCTCCTTTCGCTGCGCCGTTTTTCAGCTTCAGTTGCGGGCGCGTCATGGGCAGCAAGCCCTGCGGACGCCAGATCATCATCAGCACCATCAAACCACCGAGCATTAACATGCTGTATTCGTTGAAATCACGCATCAATTCGCGCGACACCACCAGCAAAATTGCCGCCAGAATCACCGCAAATTGCGAGCCCATACCGCCGAGCACCACTATCGCCAGCACAAACGCCGATTCGGCAAAGGTGAAGGATTCCGGGCTGACAAAGCCCTGACGCGCCGCAAACAGCGTTCCGGCAAAACCGGCAAACGCGGCGCTGATGGTAAAGGCGGTCAGCTTGATACGATGCGGGCTTAAGCCCAGCGAACGGCAGGCAATTTCATCTTCACGCAATGCTTCCCACGCACGCCCCAGCGGCATCCGCAGCAGGCGGTTAATGACAAACAGGCTTAGCACCACCAGCAGCAACGCCACCAGATACAGGAAGATGACGCGATCGGAGGGATCGTATTTCAGGCCAAAGAAATTACTGAACGTGTCCCAGCCGCCTTCACGAGCGGTACGGCTGAACTCAAGGCCGAAGAAAGTCGGTTTCGGGATCTGACTGATTCCGTTCGGGCCGCCGGTAATTTCGGTGTTATTGAGCAGCAATATGCGCACAATTTCGCCGAAGCCAAGGGTAACGATCGCCAGATAATCACCACGCAGACGCAGCACCGGAAAGCCGAGCAGGAAGCCCGCCGCCGCTGCCATTAACCCGGCAATCGGCAGACAAGTCCAGAAGCCCAAGCCGTAATAGTGATTGAGCAGCGCAAAGGTGTAAGCGCCGATGGCGTAAAAACCGCCGTACCCCAGCACCAGCAGACCAGAAAGACCAACAACCACATTCAGCCCGAGACCGAGGATAATGTAGATCATGGTCAGAGTGGCGATATCCACCGTCCCACGTGACACCATAAACGGCCACGCCACCGCAAGCACCAGCAGCGCCACGAGGAACAGTTTCTGCTTCACCGTGGAGCCATCAATGGCGGGCAGAATAAACTTCGGTCCGGAAACACTTTTCAACCCTTTCTGGAAAGCAGGTCGCAAAAGCTGAAAGAAAAAGACCACCGCCGTGCCGATAAACACCCACTGCCAACGGACATCCGAAGCGCTGTCGACCACCAGTTTGGTGCCATCCAGCTCCAGTTGCACGCCCATAAAGACGCCAGCGAGGACAAAGAACATCGCGGCAGAGAGCAGCGCCATTGCAATATGCATCGGTTTCATACTTTCTCTACCTCCGGGCGACCCAGAATACCGGTCGGCATCACCAGCAGCACCAGAATCAGCAGGGCAAATGAAACCACATCCTTATATTCCGTACTCAGATAGGCAGAAGAGAGCGCCTCCGCAATCCCCAAGATCAGCCCGCCAATCATCGCCCCTGGAATGCTGCCAATCCCACCGAGCACCGCAGCGGTAAAGGCTTTCATCCCGGCCATAAAGCCGATATAGGGGTTAATGACGCCATAGAACTGACCGAGCAGTACGCCAGCCACTGCCGCCATCGCCGCGCCAATAACAAAGGTCAAAGCAATCACCCGGTCGGTGTTGATGCCAAGCAGGCTCGCCATTTTCAGATCTTCCGCGCAGGCACGACAGGCGCGCCCCATACGGGAATAGCGAATGAAAATCGTCAGCGCCAGCATGGCGAGGAAGGTGACAATCCAGATCACCGCCTGCATGGTGGTAATAGAGGCAGAGAAGTTTTCGCTATGGCCCACCACCCACTGACCGTTAAACAGGCTGGGCAGCGCCACATCGCGCGAACCTTCGGTCAGGCTGACGTAGTTTTGCAGGAAGATGGACATACCGATTGCGGAAATAAGCGCAATCAGGCGCTTAGAATTACGCACCGGGCGGTAAGCCACCCGTTCGATACTCCAGCCGTAGGCGCTGGCAATGACGATTGCGCCGACGAATCCCGCCGCCACCAGCAGCCAGCCGGTATCAATGCCCATCATCATCAGCGCGGCGATGATCATAAATGAGACGTAGCTGCCAATCATATAAACCTCGCCGTGGGCGAAGTTGATCATGCCGATAATGCCGTAAACCATGGTGTAGCCGATGGCTATCAGCGCGTAGGTACTGCCCAGCGTGACGCCGTTAAACATCTGCTGCAAGAAATACAAAAACTGCTCAGACATAAGGTAACCTTTCTAAACCCGCCCGCATTTTACGGGCGGTGGGATGATCACTTGGCTGCCGTGGATGAACCGTCGGCGTGCCACTGGAAGACACCAAAATCAAATCCCTTAAGATCGCCTTTTTCATCCCAGTTCAGCGGCCCAATCACGGTGTTTGCACCGTTAGCTTTTAAATCTTTCACCAGCGCCAGCGGCTCATCGCTGCCAGTACGCTCAAGGGCAGTCGCCAGAGATTGCACCGCCGCGTAGGTGATCCAGACATAAGGCCCGGACGGATCTTTCTTGTCTGCTTTCAGCGCATCAACGATGCCCTGGTTTGCCGGATCCTGGTCATAGCGTTTTGGCATAGTGACCAACATGCCTTCGGCAGCATCACCGGCAATATTCGACAATGATGCGTTACCCACACCTTCCGGCCCCATAAACTGAGTTTTCAGGCCAACGGAACGGGCCTGGCGCAGCATCTGCCCCATTTCCGGGTAGTAACCGCCGTAGTAAACGAAGTCGATGTTTTCTTTTTTCAGGCGGGCGATCAGCGCGGAGAAATCTTTCTCCCCGGCGGTAATACCGTCGAAGAAGACGACGTTGGCGTTAGCCGCTTTCAGCCCGTCCTGCACCGAACGCGCCAGCCCTTCGCCATACTGTTGTTTGTCGTGAATGATGGCGATGCGCTGGGGCTTCACCGTCTCAAGAATGTATTTTGCCGCCGTTGGCCCCTGGGAAGAGTCCAGCCCGGCAGTACGCATAATGTGTTGATAACCGCGTTGGGTCAGCTCCGGGTTGGTCGCTCCCGGCGAGATCATCAGAATACCTTCGTCTTCGTAGATATCTGATGCAGGTTGGGTAGAAGAAGAACACAGATGACCAATAACGTATTTAATGCCGTCATTAACGATTTTGTTGGCGACCGCAACGGCTTGTTTCGGGTCGCAGGCGTCGTCATATTCCACGCCAACCAGCTTGTCGCCCTTAATTCCCCCTTTGGCATTAATGTCTTTAATCGCCTGACGCGCGCCGTTAAATTCCATATCGCCCCACTGGGCAATCGGGCCGGACATCGCGCCGACAACGGCGACTTTAATATCGTCAGCCATAGCGGTGTGTGAAATTGCCAGTGCAATCATCCCTGCGATGATAGTTTTCGCATTCCGTTTCATAGTCAAAAATCCCCATTCGTGATGTTGTGTTGCTTTGTTTTTATGTGTTAACAAATCAGACTGTTCTTTTTTTATACTGCACTGTTTTTGCCTGTCTGATTAAGGGTTTAGCGCAGTATTTTGTGATACTAGCGATTAAAATCCCTATTTTTCAGTCGATTAAGAACAGATAATATTCTGAATTTATTGATAGATAAACAGAAAAAAGTGCCTTTGTCAGCATAAAATAACGGCACAAAGGGCGGAATAATTCACTACCATTCAGGGGATTATGCTGGGTATTTTTCATTCTCTAATGTTTTAACTTTGTAATTATTGCTGTTAAAAAATTAATCACCTGCCAAAAGAAATAAAAAAGAGAAAGCCTCCGATTAAATTATTTCGCTACACTGGTTCCACTTTTGTGATTTACACGGGTTACCCATGAAGCTGACCATCATTCGATTAGAAAACTTTAGCGACCAGGACCGGATTGACCTGCAAAAGATCTGGCCGGAGTATTCCCCTTCCTCTTTACAGGTTGACGATAACCACCGTATCTACGCCGCGCGTTTTAACGAGCGCCTGCTCGCTGCCGTACGGGTAACCTTAAGCGGCACCGAGGGAGCACTGGATTCCCTGCGTGTGCGGGAAGTCACCCGACGTCGCGGTGTGGGGCAATATCTGCTGGAAGAGGTTTTGCGTAACAATCCTGGCGTTTCATGCTGGTGGATGGCGGATGCAGGCGTGGAAGATCGCGGTGTGATGACGGCGTTTATGCAGGCACTGGGATTTACGGCGCAACAGGGCGGCTGGGAGAAGCGTTAATCGTCAAGTTGATTTCAAAAGTGATGACCAACGAGAAATTGCCTGATGCGCTACGCTTATCAGGCCTACAATGTGTGTTGCAATTTACTGATTTCTTTGGATCTTGTAGGCCGGATAAGGCGTTTACGCCGCATCCGGCATGAAGCAACGTACTCGATATTAGCAATTTGGCGGCAACCCAAAGTTGCCGATTAATGATTACTTCGCATCGGTCGCCGTGCCGTTGGCGTGCCAGTCAAATACGCCGAACTCAAAGCCTTTCAGATCGCCTTTCTCATCCCACGTCAGCGGTCCCATTACGGTATCCACGGAGTTCGCTTTCAGGTATTTGGCGATTTCAGCCGGATCGTCAGACTGATTCAGGCCCGCCTGCAAAGATTGCAGCGCGGCGTAGGTGGTCCAGACGAATGCGCCGCTTGGGTCCTGTTTTTTCGCTTTGATCGCGTCAACAATGGGTTTGTTCGCCGGAACCTGATCGTAGTTCTTCGGCTTGGTCACCAGCAGCCCTTCCGCTGATTCGCCCGCAATGTTAGACAGCGAAACGTTAGCCACACCTTCCGGCCCCATAAACTGAGTTTTCAGCCCTGCCGCGCGTGCCTGACGCAGGATTTGCCCCATTTCCGGGTGATAACCGCCGTAGTAAACGAAGTCGATATTCTCTTTTTTCAGACGCGCCACCAGCGTTGAGAAATCTTTTTCCCCGGCGGTGATACCATCAAAGAACACCACGTTAGCATTGCCTTTCTTCAGGCCGTCCTGCACCGCTCGCGCCAGACCTTCGCCGTATTGCTGTTTGTCGTGAACGATAGCAATACGCTGCGGTTTCACTTTCTCAAGAATATATTTCGCCGCCGTCGGCCCCTGGTCGGAGTCCAGGCCGGTGGTGCGCAGGATCAGCTGATAGCTACGGGCGGTCAGCTCCGGCGCGGTTGCCGCTGGGGTGATCATTAAAATGCCTTCGTCTTCGTAGATATCAGACGCAGGCTGCGTTGATGAAGAACAGAGGTGACCAATCACGTATTTAATGCCGTCGTTAACGACTTTGTTCGCCACCGCAACCGCCTGTTTCGGGTCACAGGCATCGTCATATTTTACGATTTGCAGTTTGTTGCCTTTAATGCCGCCTTTAGCGTTGATATCCGCAACCGCCTGCTCTGCGCCGGTAAACTCCTGGTCACCGTACTGGGCCACCGGACCGGACATTGCGCCCACGACCGCGACTTTAATATCTTCTGCCAGAGCCATATTGCTGAATGCCAGCGCGATACATCCTGCCAGTAACGCTTTACCCTTTATGTTCATCCTGAGAATCCCCATTCTTCTGGTTATTACGTGTGTTGTGATGTTGTTGTTCAGCACTTTATTTCGTTTTATGCATGACTACCCGTGCTTTAGCAGCATACTCTGCTAAAACATACCCGATTTTTATGATATTGGAATAGCTATTTTGACAGTTTATTAACAATCTGCGTGGGGATTGGCGTTTTGCCGGAGGGGAAATTGATTATTGTAGAGGCTCAAAAAACAAAAACCCCGGACTCGCATCCAGGGTTCTCTGCTTAATAGCGGAAATTACGCTTCTATAGCAGCGCGCAGTTTTTTCATCGCGTTCTTTTCCAGCTGGCGTACACGTTCAGCGGAAACGCCGTAACGGTCAGCCAGTTCCTGCAACGTGGACTTGTTGTCTTCGTCCAGCCAGCGCGCGCGGATGATGTCCTGGCTGCGTTCGTCCAGACCCTGCATCGCGTCGGTCAGACGGTTTGCCGCCTGCTCTTCCCAGTTATCATCTTCGATGCCGTCGGCAAAGTTAGATGATTTATCCTGCAGATAGAGCACCGGTGCCATCGGTTGGCTGTCGGAATCGTCGTCGGAAGACAGGTCAAAGGTCATGTCCTGTGCCGCCATACGTGATTCCATCTCACGTACGTCTTTGCTGGTTACGCCCAGTTCACGGGCCACCATTTCGACTTCATCCTGGTTAAACCAGCCCAGACGCTGCTTGGTTTTACGCAGGTTGAAGAACAGTTTGCGCTGCGCTTTGGTGGTCGCAACTTTGACGATACGCCAGTTACGCAGGACGTATTCGTGGATCTCTGCTTTGATCCAGTGAACGGCGAAGGAGACCAGGCGCACACCCACTTCCGGGTTAAAACGGCGCACTGCTTTCATCAGGCCGATGTTACCTTCCTGAATCAAATCCGCCTGTGGCAGGCCATAGCCCGCATAATTACGAGCAATATGAACAACAAACCGCAGGTGAGACAGGATCAGCGTTTTAGCTGCTTCCAGATCGCCATGGTAATGCAGCTTTTCAGCCAGCGCCCGCTCCTCGTCAGCCGACAACATCGGCCACGCGTTAGCTGCCCGGATGTAGGAATCCAGGTTGCCAACTGGGGCTAAAGCTAAACTTTGCATTTTGTCAGTCATTCAAATCCTCTCAATCGATATCTTCTGGCGCTTCAGTGGTAGCAACAACTGTGCCAGAGCTTAAGAGCAACGAGGTTATCATTCACTGTTTTATCAGACCGTGATTTTATCCACAAGTTCAATGCAAGCTTGTGAATAAATTACGCACAAAATGTGACATAGAGATGAAATACCGGGAAGAGACAACGGGGTCTCTTTCCCTGCTACGGAACCCATTGCAGGGAAAGAGTATAACACGCTTTTATTATTCAGGCGTAAAGTGGCGTAAATGTTGTACCGTGGCAAGCCACGCTGCCACCCAGCCAATCATCGAGCATACCAGCAGCAACAGCAGGCATTCATCGAACGATAAACCATTGATATCAAACTTCGTTCCGAAAACCTGTGCCACTTCCGCAACCGCCGATGACAATCGCAGTACCAGAATTTCTGACAAAATTAGTGACAACAATGCGCCAGAAAATCCCAGCAGTGCGCCACCGTACAGGAACGGGCGCAGGATGAAACCATCCGTCGCACCAATCAGTTTCTGCACGTTAATGGAGTCACGGCGAGCAAAGATGCTCAGACGTACGCTGTTGCCGATGACGAGGAACACGGCCGCCACCATCAATACGCCGATCATCGCCGAAACGCGCCCGACCAGCCCAGTCAACGCCGCCAGACGGGCAAACCAGCTGTCATCCATCCGCACTTCGTCAATGCCGTTAATCTGCGTGATACGATCACGCAGCGTATTGAGTGATTCCGTCCCCTGAAAATCGAGTTTCGGGATCACCACCGCCACTGCCGGAAGCGGGTTTTCTTCCAGCATATCCAGCGCGCCGCCAAAGCCAGACCAGTTACGGAACTCGCCCAGCGCGTCTTCACGAGAAAGATAATTCACTTTCTCCACGCCTTGCTCGGCCTGCAACTGTGCCACCACGCCCGCAGCAGCGTCATCGTCCAGCGTTTTTTGCAGATAAACAGTGATTTGCGGTGACGGATAATACTGCGTCGCCGCCTGGTTAACGTTTTTGTACACCATATAACAGACGCTGGGCAGCGTCAGGGAGATGGCGATAACCATCACCGTTAAAAATGTGGCGAACGGTTTGCTTTTCAGATCCTGCAATGCGCCGTGGAAGGCATAGCGCACCTGTTCGTTGAAAACGTTGGTTTTGCGATTTACCGGTTTTGGCGAGGATTTCGCGCGTTTCGGTGCGTTACGACCGCCATCGCCTGAGCCGCCGACCGATTTACGGAAGCGATCCAGACGCCCGCCAAACTGCCGAATATGATTGATTGCATCGCGCTTATTCATGGCCCACGCCTCCATGCAAGTGACCATCGCTCAGGGTGAGCATGCGATAGGAACGCCGTGAAATCAGGTTGAGGTCGTGCGTTGCCATCAATACGGTTACCCCAACGCGGTTAAACTCTTCAAACAGACGTAGAATCCCTTCCGACAACGCGTCGTCCAGGTTACCAGTCGGTTCGTCCGCCAGCAGTACCGCGGGCTTATTCACCACCGCGCGGGCAATGCCAACACGCTGTTGTTCACCGCCCGAAAGCTGAATAGGGAAGTTCTTCGCTTTGTCCAGTAGCCCGACTTTATCCAGTGCCGCCGACACCCGGCGACGAATATCGTCACCGCTGGCACCAGCGATAATCAGCGGGATCGCCACGTTATCGTAGACAGTACGGTCCATCAGTAGATGGTGATCCTGGAAAATCATGCCAATCTGGCGGCGCAGAAACGGAACTTCACGGTTTTTCAGACGCGTGATGTCATGGCCGCTAAACCAGATTTTCCCGGCGCTGGGCCGCTCAATCCCACAGATCAGCTTCAGGAGGGTACTTTTCCCTGCGCCGGAATGACCGGTCAGAAACGCCATCTCACCCGGCTGCATATGGAACGTAACGCCCTGCAGCGCCTGTCTCCCACCGAGATAAGCCTTGCTGACATGTTCAAAGCGAATCATTGTTAATCCTCTCGGGCAAAAAGTGCCTCTATAAAGTCGTCCGCCTTAAACGGACGCAAATCCTCAATACGTTCGCCGACACCAATGTAGCGGATAGGGATACCAAACTGGTCAGCCACCGAGAAAATTACCCCGCCTTTCGCCGTGCCGTCCAGTTTCGTTAGCGTGATGCCGGTTAAACCAACGGCTTCATGGAACAGTTTGGCCTGGCTTACCGCGTTCTGCCCGGTGCTGGCATCGATAGTCAGCATAACTTCATGCGGCGCTTCAACGTCGAGTTTCTTCATCACGCGGACGATTTTCTTCAACTCTTCCATCAGGTGCGATTTGTTCTGCAGGCGTCCGGCGGTATCGGCAATCAGGACGTCGATATTACGCGCTTTAGCTGCCTGAATGGCGTCGAAGATAACAGAGGCGGAATCCGCACCGGTATGCTGGGCAATCACCGGAATATTGTTGCGCTGACCCCAGACCTGAAGCTGTTCAACCGCTGCTGCACGGAAAGTATCGCCCGCCGCCAGCATCACCGATTTACCCTGCTGCTCAAACTGACGTGCCAGCTTACCAATCGTCGTGGTTTTACCCACACCGTTGACGCCCACCATCAGGATCACGAACGGCGTTTTACCTTCAACATTCAGCGGCTCATCGACTTTCGCCAGAATCTCGCCCATCTCTTCTTTCAGCAGGCCATAGAGCGCCTCGGCATCACGAAGCTGCTTGCGGGATGCGCCTTCCGTCAGATTGGTGATAATTTTACGTGTGGTTTCCACGCCCACATCGGCGATCAAAAGCTGTTCTTCCAGCTCTTCAAACAGATCATCGTCGATTTTTTTACCGCGGAACAGGCTGATAAATCCGGAACCGAGATTTTCTTTGGTTTTTAACAGGCTGCGTTTCAGGCGCGCGAAGAAACCTTCTTTGGTCGGTTTTTCCTGCTCCTGAGCGATTTCTTCCACCGGCTGCTCTTCTTCTGCCGGAGGAACCACCATCACCGCCTCTTCTGCCGCTTCGGCAGCCAGCGTCTGTGCTTCCAGCTCTTCGTCGGTGATTTCTTCTTTAGCCGCTTCTTCTTCCGCCGCTTCGACAATCTCTACGGTTTCCGCTTCAGCCTGCCACTCTTCTGGCGAAACCTCTTCGGCGTTGACGTCTTCCGGCAACGGCAGCTCTTCACGTTCGATAGCCACTGGCTCCGGCGTTTCTTCTACGACCGGTTCCGGCTGTGCAACGACTCCCGCTTCAGGCTGCGCTTTTTCACTTTCAGCAACCTGTTCAGTGACTTCCACAACGTCGGCAGCAAAAGTTTCCGCCTCGGCTTCAGTATGCGCCTGCGGCTGCTCTTCAACGGCTTGTTCAGAAGCCTTCGCAGGCTCTTGCACCTGAACGATTTCTTCTACAACCGATTGTTCATTCTGAACTTCTGTCTCTTTTTCCGGGGTCTGCTCTTTTTGACCAAAGCCCAGCCAGGAAAAAAAGCCACGTTTTTTTTCTTTCGCCATTTGCGACTACACTCCTCGCTGTTGCTTCATGGCACAGCGTTAACGCTATGTACATAGCAGCTAAAAAAATGATGAAATAGTCTATCACTTAACTTAATTCACATCACCGCCTGCAAGTATGTGTTATCTGGCGGATTGAGCAATTTATCATGAAAAAACCGAATCATTCCGGCAGCGGCCAAATCCGCATTATTGGCGGGCTGTGGCGAGGCCGTAAACTACCGGTTCCTGATAGCCCAGGTCTGCGCCCCACCACCGACCGCGTACGCGAAACGTTATTTAACTGGCTGGCTCCGGTCATTGTTGACGCCCAATGTCTGGATTGCTTCGCCGGAAGCGGCGCGCTGGGGCTGGAAGCGTTATCACGCTACGCTGCGGAGGCCACGTTGATTGAGATGGATCGTGCAGTTTCTCAGCAGTTAATTAAGAATCTGGCGACACTAAAAGCAGGCAATGCACGCGTAGTGAACAGCAACGCGATGTCATTCCTGGCGCAAAAAGGCACACCGCATAATATAGTGTTTGTCGATCCACCGTTCCGCCGTGGCTTGTTAGAAGAGACGATAAATTTACTGGAAGATAACGGCTGGCTGGCTGACGAAGCCCTGATTTATGTCGAAAGCGAAGTCGAAAACGGTCTGCCCACTGTTCCGGCAAACTGGTCATTGCATCGGGAAAAAGTGGCGGGTCAGGTGGCTTATCGGCTGTATCAACGCGAAGCACAAGGAGAAAGTGATGCTGATTAATATTGGACGTTTGTTAATGCTCTGCGTTTGGGGATTTTTAATCCTCAACCTGGTGCATCCCTTCCCGCGCCCGCTGAATATTTTCGTTAACGTGGCGCTGATTTTTACCGTGCTGATGCATGGTATGCAGCTGGCGCTATTGAAATCCACTTTACCGAAAGATGGCCCGCAGATGACCACCGCCGAAAAGGTGCGGATTTTCCTTTTCGGCGTGTTTGAACTGCTGGTCTGGCAGAAGAAATTTAAAGTTAAAAAATAACCTTATTGTTCGCCAACAAAGCTAACAAAGCGCGTTCCTTTATAGCTCAGCGTACCTTTATCGCCCACTGTCAGGGCGTGGTACTGCTGGGCGTCGAGGCGAAACGTTTGCTCCATTCCTCCGCTTTGCGGTTTGAAGCTTGCCTCATAGCGCATACTGGTGCCTGCCGGAGTCACTTCCTGCTGGCGCGAACGGCGATCGTTAATCGGTTTTTCCCGCTTGTTGCTCACCACCACCAGCTTTTGCTGGAGCGGAGCCATATCATTATCAGCTTTTTCCCGTCGCTGTTGCATAAAACGAAACGATGCGGCGACGACAATTAAGCCAATGATAACAATAAAGAAAAGAGGTGGTTTGCTCATCTTTATCCCTCATCGGAAAATGCGGAAATAAGCATACCCTGCCAGTTATGGTGTTGTCATCCGTCCACCCTCGCCACTAAACTGGAAGCAAGACCGTAGGCATTCCGCTTACGAAAAAATAACGAATTCAAGGAACTAAGATGCTTTGGTCGTTTATCGCTGTCTGTCTTTCCGCATGGCTATCTGTGGATGCATCGTATCGTGGGCCAACCTGGCAACGCTGGGTGTTTAAACCGTTAACCCTTCTTCTCCTGTTGTTACTGGCCTGGCAAGCGCCGATGTTCGACGCCATTAGCTATCTGGTGCTGGCGGGGCTGTGCGCCTCACTGCTGGGCGATGCGCTAACCCTGTTGCCACGTCAACGTCTGATGTACGCCATCGGCGCGTTTTTCCTCTCGCACCTGCTGTACACCATCTATTTCGCCAGTCAGATGACGCTCTCTTTCTTCTGGCCTCTGCCGTTGGTACTGCTGGTTCTGGGCGCGCTGTTACTGGCGATTATCTGGACGCGGCTGGAAGAGTATCGTTGGCCTATCTGCACGTTTATCGGCATGACGCTGGTGATGGTGTGGCTGGTAGGTGAACTGTGGTTCTTCCGTCCGACCGCTCCGGCGCTCTCTGCGTTTGTCGGCGCTTCGTTGCTGTTTATCAGTAACTTTGTCTGGCTGGGTAGCCACTATCGCCGACGCT
Organism: Escherichia sp. AM3; assembly: GCF_032029835.1. Classification (NCBI taxonomy): domain Bacteria; kingdom Pseudomonadati; phylum Pseudomonadota; class Gammaproteobacteria; order Enterobacterales; family Enterobacteriaceae; genus Escherichia; species Escherichia sp. AM3. Next base: position 22,207 of record NZ_JAVUPQ010000043.1, read on the forward strand.
TCCGTGCGGATAACGCGATTGCTGCGGCCTGCTACTTTGCCGGTCACTTCCTCATCGTCCGCTCGCTGTATCTCTGATAAAACTTGACTCTGGAGTCGACTCCAGAGTGTATCCTTCGGTTAATGAGAAAAAACTTAACCGGAGGATGCCATGTCGACTCCTGACAATCACGGCAAGAAAGCCCCTCAATTTGCCGCGTTCAAACCGCTAACCACGGTACAGAACGCCAACGACTGTTGCTGCGACGGCGCATGTTCCAGCACGCCAACGCTCTCTGAAAACGTCTCCGGCACCCGCTATAGCTGGAAAGTCAGCGGCATGGACTGCGCCGCCTGTGCGCGCAAGGTAGAAAATGCCGTGCGCCAGCTTGCAGGCGTGAATCAGGTGCAGGTACTGTTCGCCACCGAAAAACTGGTGGTTGATGCCGACAATGACATCCGTGCACAAGTTGAATCTGCGGTGCAAAAAGCGGGCTATTCCCTGCGTGATGAGCAGGCCGCCGACGAGCCACAAGCATCGCGCCTGAAAGAGAATCTGCCGCTGATTACGCTAATCGTGATGATGGCAATCAGCTGGGGTCTGGAGCAGTTCAATCATCCGTTCGGGCAACTGGCGTTTATCGCGACCACGCTGGTTGGGCTGTACCCGATTGCTCGTCAGGCATTACGGCTGATCAAATCAGGCAGTTACTTCGCCATTGAAACGTTAATGAGCGTAGCTGCTATTGGTGCGCTGTTTATTGGCGCAACGGCTGAAGCTGCGATGGTGTTGCTGCTGTTTTTGATTGGTGAACGACTGGAAGGCTGGGCCGCCAGCCGCGCGCGTCAGGGCGTTAGCGCGTTAATGGCGCTGAAACCAGAAACCGCCACGCGCCTGCGTAACGGTGAGCGGGAAGAGGTGGCGATTAACAGCCTGCGCCCTGGCGATGTGATTGAAGTTGCGGCGGGCGGGCGTTTGCCTGCCGACGGTAAACTGCTCTCGCCCTTTGCCAGTTTTGATGAAAGCGCCCTGACCGGCGAATCCATTCCGGTGGAGCGCGCAACGGGCGATAAAGTTCCTGCAGGAGCCACCAGCGTAGACCGTCTGGTAACGCTGGAAGTGCTGTCAGAACCGGGTGCCAGCGCCATTGACCGGATTCTGAAACTGATCGAAGAAGCCGAAGAGCGCCGCGCCCCCATTGAGCGGTTTATCGACCGTTTCAGCCGTATTTATACGCCAGCAATTATGGCCGTCGCCCTGCTGGTAACGCTGGTGCCGCCGCTGCTGTTTGCCGCCAGCTGGCAAGAGTGGATTTATAAAGGGCTGACGCTGCTGCTGATTGGCTGCCCGTGTGCGTTAGTTATCTCCACGCCCGCGGCGATTACCTCCGGGCTGGCAGCAGCGGCACGTCGTGGGGCGTTAATTAAAGGCGGTGCGGCGCTGGAGCAGCTAGGTCGTGTTACCCAGGTGGCGTTTGATAAAACCGGTACGCTGACCGTCGGTAAACCGCGCGTTACCGCGATTCATCCGGCAACGGGTATTAGTGAATCTGAACTGCTGACACTGGCGGCGGCGGTCGAGCAAGGCGCGACGCATCCACTGGCGCAGGCGATCGTGCGCGAAGCACAGGTTGCTGCACTCGCCATTCCCGCCGCCGAATCACAGCGGGCGCTGGTCGGGTCTGGCATTGAAGCGCAGGTTAACGGTGAGCGCGTATTGATTTGCGCTGCCGGGAAACATCCCGCTGATGCATTTGCTGGTTTAATTAACGAACTGGAAAGCGCCGGGCAAACGGTAGTGCTGGTAGTACGTAACGATGACGTGCTTGGTGTCATTGCGTTACAGGATACCCTGCGCGCCGATGCTGCAACTGCCATCAGTGAACTGAACGCGCTGGGCGTCAAAGGGGTGATCCTCACCGGCGATAATCCACGCGCAGCGGCGGCAATTGCCGGGGAGCTGGGGCTGGAGTTTAAAGCGGGCCTGTTGCCGGAAGATAAAGTCAAAGCGGTGACCGAGCTGAATCAACATGCGCCGCTGGCGATGGTCGGTGACGGTATTAACGACGCGCCAGCGATGAAAGCTGCCGCCATTGGGATTGCAATGGGCAGTGGCACAGACGTGGCGCTGGAAACCGCTGATGCAGCATTAACCCATAACCACCTGCGCGGCCTGGTGCAAATGATTGAACTGGCACGCGCCACTCACGCCAATATCCGCCAGAACATCACCATTGCGCTGGGACTGAAAGGGATCTTCCTCGTCACCACGCTTTTAGGGATGACCGGACTATGGCTGGCGGTGCTGGCAGATACGGGTGCGACGGTGCTGGTGACAGCGAATGCGTTAAGATTGTTGCGCAGGAGATAAGGCAAACCGATCGCAACATTGAGCGCGATCGGTCCCCTCGCCCCTCTGGGGAGAGGGTTAGGGTGAGGGGAAAAGGCGGCATCGAAGCCAATCAGCCCCCATCAACCGCCTTTACGAATCAAATAACGATAAGGCAGTCCATCCGTCTCTTTCGCAACCAGTTCGTGTTCCATAAAGGTACAAAACCCAGGAATATCGCGGGTAGTGGCCGGATCGTCGGCGATAATCAGCAACGTTTCGCCGGGCTGCATATTGCGCACAGTTTTGCGCACCATCATTACGGGTTCCGGGCAGCGCAGGCCAAGTGCGTCGAGTGTGTGGTCAGGGCTGGAAAAGAGATCGGTCATTTTCTTCTCATCACATAAAAAAACGGCGCTAGTTTACGCCCTGTGAGTCCGTAAGCAAACCAGGTTAACGATTGCGTGAAAATTAACCATTGCATTGTCAACGTAAAGCAGTATCATGCGGCGGCTCGAAAAAAGGGTAAGCACGTTATTATGTTAAGGTAACAGACGTGTCGTACGTATTGGGTTCCCTCACCCCAATGGTTAATCAAAAAGGTACAATATGAACGTTTTCTCGCAAACTCAACGCTATAAGGCGTTGTTCTGGTTATCGTTATTTCATCTGCTGGTGATCACCTCCAGTAACTATCTGGTTCAGCTTCCCGTCTCCATTTTGGGTTTCCATACCACCTGGGGCGCGTTTAGCTTTCCGTTTATTTTTCTTGCTACCGACCTGACCGTGCGTATTTTTGGCGCACCGCTGGCCCGACGCATTATCTTCGCGGTAATGATCCCTGCGTTATTAATCTCCTACGTCATCTCGTCGCTATTCTATATGGGTTCCTGGCAGGGATTCGGCGCACTCGCCCACTTCAACCTGTTTGTCGCCCGTATCGCCACCGCCAGTTTCATGGCCTACGCGCTGGGGCAAATCCTCGACGTGCACGTTTTTAACCGCCTGCGTCAGAGTCGCCGCTGGTGGCTGGCACCGACAGCGTCCACACTGTTCGGTAACGTCAGCGACACGCTGGCCTTTTTCTTCATTGCCTTCTGGCGTAGCCCGGATGCCTTTATGGCTGAACACTGGATGGAAATCGCGCTGGTCGATTACTGTTTCAAAGTGTTAATCAGTATCGTTTTCTTCCTGCCAATGTATGGCGTATTACTCAATATGCTGTTGAAAAGACTGGCAGATAAATCCGAAATCAACGCTTTGCAGGCGAGTTAAAGGTTCGTTATCAGAGTTGTGATAAGATGGATGAATGAGCCGTTATGGCCGTTTATCGAAAGGAAGAAGTCAATGCGCAATCTGGTTAAATATGTCGGAATTGGCCTGCTGGTTATGGGGCTTGCGGCCTGTGATGATAAAGACACTAACGCTACGGCGCAGGGTTCGGTCGCGGAAAGTAACGCTACCGGGAATCCCGTCAACCTGCTTGATGGCAAGTTAAGTTTCTCGCTGCCAGCGGATATGACCGACCAGAGCGGTAAGCTGGGAACGCAGGCCAATAACATGCATGTCTGGTCCGACGCCACCGGGCAGAAAGCAGTCATCGTCATCATGGGCGATGATCCGAAAGAAGATCTGGCGGTGCTGGCGAAGCGTCTGGAAGATCAGCAACGTAGCCGCGATCCGCAGCTGCAAGTGGTAACCAATAAAGCCATTGAGCTGAAAGGTCACAAAATGCAGCAGTTAGACAGTATTATCTCCGCGAAAGGCCAGACGGCGTACTCTTCCGTTATTCTGGGTAACGTGGGTAATCAACTGCTGACCATGCAAATTACGCTGCCCGCTGACGATCAGCAAAAAGCGCAGACCACCGCAGAAAACATCATTAATACGCTGGTTATTCAGTAAGTTTTAAGATGATGAGGCGGCCTCAGGGACGTGTTCCGGAGGCCGTTTTTTTAATCGCCACGTCAGTAATAACGCGATTGCGACCAGTCCCGCCGCCGCCAGATAAATCACCGGTACGCCCGCCCAGCTCATCACCAGCCCAGCCAGTGGTCCAGTCACGCCAAGCGATAAATCCATAAATACGGTGTAAGTTGCCAGCGCCGCCCCCTGATTTTGCTGCGGAACCGCTTTTACCGCCACTACACCCAATGCCGGGAACACCAGCGAAAACCCGGCCCCCGCCAGTAAGACGCCGATTTTCGCCATCCACGGCATAGTCGCCACGCCAACCAGTAGCAGGCCGATTATCTCAACGCTAAAGCAAATCATCGCTACGTTTAAGCCACCGATACGGTTAATGCCGTTAGGGAATAACAAACGCGTACCGACAAACGCACAGCTAAACAGCGTCAGCGCGAAAGCCGCACCGTCCCAACCTTTAGCGTCATAAAACAGCGTGATAAAGGTGGCGATGACGCCAAATCCGGCGGAAGCCAGTGCCAGCGCCATACCGTACAGCCAGACGCGCCCAAGCACCGCGCGAAACGGCAGCGGTTTGCCTTTACTGGCTTTTACCGTCGGACGCGGGATCGCCAACAAAATGGCCACCAGCGCCACGCCCATAATGATTAACGCTAACGCCTGCAAGCCGCCCCAGTGATAAAACACGACGCCTAACGGCGCACCCATCGCCATCGCCCCGTAAGTGACAATGCCGTTCCACGAAATCACCCGCCCGATATGCAGCGAGCCAACCACGCCAACGCCCCATAGGGTCGATCCCGTTCCGGCAAAACTTTGCCCAATCCCAAGGATGACGCGCCCCAGGCAAAGTAATAACAGGCTGATGACAGGCAGACTGGCGGTTAATCCTGCCGTCAGATACCCCAGACCGCTCAAAAAGCAGCCGCATAAACCGAGGACGACAATCTTTTTGGGTCCCAGCGAATCGGCGTAACGTCCGGCATGAGGGCGGCTCAGCAAGGTGGCGAAATATTGCAGGCTGATAACCAATCCTGCCCAGAAGGCGCTAAAGCCCATCACATCATGGACATAGCCCGGTAATACAGCGAGCGGCAACCCGATGGTGAGGTAGCTGGCGAAGTTAAACATGACTATAGAGACAATGCGCAAATTCAGGCGCAATCCGTTTAGCGCGGGTTCGGCTACGGGTTCGGGCATGAGGATCACCACATTTTTACAACAGTGTTTCATTTTTACCACGTGCTGACGTGAAAATCAGCAGTAAGAATCAGAATATTGCTGGCGTGACTCCCGCTACACTTAATACAAAAAGTCACAAGGAAGCCCCAATGGAAACCCCTCAACCCGATAAAACGGGCATGCACATTCTGCTCAAGCTGGCCTCGCTGGTAGTGATCCTCGCGGGCATTCACGCAGCGGCAGATATCATTGTGCAGCTGTTACTGGCGCTGTTTTTTGCCATCGTCCTCAACCCGCTCGTCACCTGGTTTATTCGTCGGGGAGTACAACGCCCCGTTGCCATTACGATTGTAGTGGTGGTGATGCTGATCGCACTAACCGCGCTGGTCGGCGTACTGGCGGCATCGTTTAACGAATTTATCTCTATGCTGCCGAAGTTTAATAAGGAGCTGACGCGCAAACTTTTTAAATTGCAGGAGATGTTGCCTTTTCTTAATTTGCATATGTCGCCGGAGCGAATGCTGCAGCGGATGGACTCGGAAAAAGTGGTTACCTTCACCACAGCGCTAATGACCGGGCTTTCCGGGGCAATGGCGAGCGTGCTTTTGCTGGTGATGACCGTAGTTTTTATGCTGTTTGAAGTGCGCCACGTCCCTTACAAAATGCGTTTTGCGCTGAATAATCCACAGATTCACATCGCGGGATTACACCGCGCACTTAAAGGCGTTTCGCACTATCTTGCATTGAAGACGCTACTCAGTTTATGGACAGGTGTCATCGTCTGGCTGGGGCTGGAGCTGATGGGGGTGCAGTTTGCGCTGATGTGGGCAGTACTGGCGTTTTTGCTCAACTACGTGCCCAATATCGGCGCGGTAATTTCCGCCGTACCGCCAATGATTCAGGTGCTGCTGTTTAATGGTGTTTACGAATGTATTCTGGTCGGCGCATTGTTTTTAGTGGTCCATATGGTCATCGGCAATATTTTAGAACCACGGATGATGGGCCATCGCCTGGGGATGTCCACCATGGTGGTATTTCTTTCATTGTTAATTTGGGGATGGCTGCTCGGCCCGGTAGGGATGCTACTTTCGGTGCCATTAACCAGCGTGTGTAAAATCTGGATGGAAACCACCAAAGGCGGTAGCAAACTGGCGATTTTACTGGGGCCGGGCAGACCGAAAAGTCGGTTACCGGGATGAGGCGACAAGTGATACGATACGCACTTTCATTTTCCATTAAACGTTGGCCCTGATATGTATCGGATAGTTCTGGGGAAAGTTTCGACCTTAAGCGCAGCTCCACTGCCACCGGGTTTACGCGAGCAAGCACCGCAAGGTCCACGACGCGAACGCTGGCTGGCGGGGCGTGCATTGCTTTCGCACACGCTTTCCCCGCTACCGGAGATCATCTATGGCGAACAAGGCAAACCTGCATTTGCGCCGGAAATGCCGCTATGGTTCAACTTAAGCCATAGCGGTGACGATATCGCCCTGCTGTTGAGTGATGAAGGCGAAGTCGGCTGCGATATCGAAGTGATTCGCCCGCGCGCCAACTGGCGCTGGCTAGCGAACGCCGTATTCAGCCTCGGGGAACACGCTGAGATGGACGCCGTGCATCCTGATCAGCAACTGGAAATGTTCTGGCGCATCTGGATGCGCAAAGAAGCCATCGTTAAACAGCGTGGCGGCAGCGCCTGGCAAATCGTCAGCGTAGACAGCACCTATCACTCCTCGCTGTCAGTCAGCCATTGTCAGCTTGAAAATTTAAGCCTTGCGATCTGCACCCCTACTCCCTTTACGCTCACCGCCGACAGTGTGCAATGGATCGATTCAGTTAACTGATCCGCCCACCCGACTGCCCATCTATTGATCCAGAACAGGTAATCAGTATGACGAATACTTAAAATCGTCATACTTATTTCCGCCATCTATTTTAATCCATTGGGGTTACCATGCTCTCCACACTCCGCCGCACTCTATTTGCGCTGCTGGCTTGTGCGTCTTTTATCGTCCATGCCGCTGCACCAGATGAAATCACCACCGCCTGGCCGGTGAATGTCGGGCCACTAAACCCGCACCTTTACACGCCTAACCAGATGTTCGCCCAGAGCATGGTTTATGAACCATTGGTGAAATATCAGGCAGACGGTTCGGTGATCCCGTGGCTGGCAAAAAGCTGGACTCATTCAGAAGATGGTAAAACCTGGACCTTCACCCTGCGTGATGACGTGAAATTCTCCAACGGTGAACCGTTCGATGCCGAGGCGGCGGCAGAAAACTTCCGCGCAGTGCTCGATAACCGTCAACGTCACGCCTGGCTGGAGCTGGCAAACCAGATTGTTGATGTTAAAGCACTCAGTAAAACAGAGCTGCAAATTACCCTGAAAAGCGCCTACTATCCTTTCCTGCAAGAACTGGCCCTGCCCCGTCCTTTCCGTTTTATCGCTCCCTCGCAGTTTAAAAATCATGAAACCATGAACGGAATTAAAGCGCCGATTGGCACCGGACCGTGGATTTTGCAGGAATCGAAACTGAATCAGTACGATGTCTTCGTCCGTAACGAAAACTACTGGGGCGAAAAGCCAGCGATTAAAAAGATCACCTTTAACGTCATCCCGGACCCGACTACCCGCGCGGTGGCGTTTGAAACTGGCGATATCGACCTGCTGTACGGAAACGAAGGGTTATTACCGCTCGATACCTTCGCCCGCTTTAGCCAGAATCCGGCTTACCACACCCAACTGTCACAGCCGATCGAAACCGTGATGCTGGCGCTCAATACCGCCAAAGCCCCCACCAACGAGCTGGCAGTACGTGAAGCTCTTAATTACGCGGTAAACAAAAAATCGCTGATTGATAACGCGTTGTATGGCACCCAGCAGGTCGCCGACACCCTGTTTGCCCCTTCTGTGCCCTACGCCAACCTCGGCCTGAAACCGCGCCAGTACGATCCGCAAAAAGCGAAAGCGTTGCTGGAAAAAGCCGGTTGGACGCTGCCTGCGGGCAAAGACATCCGCGAGAAAAATGGTCAGCCGCTGCGCATTGAACTTTCGTTCATCGGCACCGATGCGTTAAGCAAATCGATGGCGGAAATCATTCAGGCTGATATGCGCCAGATTGGCGCAGATGTCTCGCTGATTGGCGAAGAAGAGAGCAGTATCTATGCTCGTCAGCGCGACGGTCGTTTTGGCATGATTTTCCACCGCACCTGGGGCGCGCCATATGATCCACACGCCTTCCTCAGTTCAATGCGCGTACCGTCACACGCTGACTTCCAGGCACAGCAAGGATTAGCCGACAAACCGCTGATTGATAAAGAGATCGGCGAAGTGCTGGCGACCCATGACGAAACGCAACGTCAGGCGCTGTATCGCGACATTCTGACCCGTCTGCATGACGAGGCGGTTTATCTGCCTATCAGTTACATCTCAATGATGGTGGTATCAAAACCGGAGCTGGGTAACATCCCCTACGCGCCGATCGCCACCGAAATTCCGTTCGAACAGATTAAACCGGTGAAACCTTAATGTTGCGTTACGTATTACGCCGCTTTCTGCTGCTGATCCCGATGGTGCTCGCCGCCTCGGTGATCATTTTTCTGATGCTGCGCCTCGGTACCGGCGACCCGGCGCTCGATTATTTGCGTCTGTCTAACCTGCCGCCGACGCCGGAGATGCTGGCCTCTACCCGCACCATGCTGGGACTGGATCAGCCGCTGTACGTCCAGTACGGCACCTGGTTGTGGAAGGCGCTGCATCTTGACTTTGGTATCTCATTCGCCAGCCAACGCCCGGTACTGGACGATATGCTGAACTTCCTGCCCGCCACGCTGGAACTTGCAGGTGCGGCGCTGGTATTAATTCTGCTCACTTCCGTACCGCTCGGTATCTGGGCGGCGCGCCATCGCGACCGTCTGCCGGATTTCGCCGTACGTTTCATCGCGTTTCTTGGCGTGTCGATGCCTAACTTCTGGCTGGCGTTTTTACTGGTGATGGCGTTTTCGGTGTATCTGCAATGGCTACCCGCGATGGGTTACGGCGGCTGGCAGCACATCATTTTGCCTGCGGTTTCCATTGCCTTTATGTCGCTGGCGATTAACGCGCGTTTACTGCGCGCCAGTATGCTGGACGTCGCCGGTCAGCGTCACGTCACCTGGGCGCGTCTGCGCGGCCTGAACGACAAACAGACCGAACGTCGCCACATCCTGCGCAATGCCTCGCTGCCGATGATCACCGCCGTGGGGATGCATATCGGCGAACTGATTGGCGGGACGATGATTATCGAAAACATCTTTGCCTGGCCGGGCGTCGGGCGCTATGCGGTGTCGGCGATTTTTAACCGTGACTATCCGGTGATCCAGTGCTTTACGCTGATGATGGTGGTGGTTTTTGTGGTCTGTAATTTGATTGTCGATTTGCTCAACGCCGCGCTGGACCCGCGCATTCGTCGTCATGAAGGAGCGCACGCGTGAACTTTTTCCTCTCTTCCCGCTGGTCGGTACGCCTGGCGCTGATCATTATCGCCCTGCTGGCGCTGATTGCGCTCACCAGCCAGTGGTGGCTGCCGTATGACCCCCAGGCGATTGATTTGCCGTCGCGCCTGCTTTCGCCGGATGCGCAGCACTGGCTGGGCACCGATCACTTAGGTCGCGATATTTTCTCGCGGCTGATGGCAGCGACCCGCGTGTCGCTCGGTTCGGTAATGGCCTGCCTGCTGCTGGTGCTGACATTAGGGCTGGTTATTGGCGGCAGCGCCGGGTTGATTGGCGGGCGCGTTGATCAGGCCACCATGCGCGTCGCCGATATGTTTATGACCTTCCCGACCTCGATTCTGTCGTTCTTTATGGTTGGCGTGCTCGGCACCGGGCTGACCAACGTAATTATCGCCATCGCCCTGTCGCACTGGGCGTGGTATGCACGCATGGTGCGCAGCCTGGTGATTTCACTACGCCAACGCGAGTTTGTGCTGGCGTCACGGCTTTCCGGTGCGGGCCATGTGCGGGTGTTTGTCGATCATCTGGCAGGCGCGGTGATCCCTTCGCTGCTGGTGCTGGCAACGCTGGATATCGGCCATATGATGCTGCACGTCGCGGGGATGTCTTTCGTTGGCCTCGGTGTGACCGCGCCGACCGCCGAATGGGGCGTGATGATTAACGACGCGCGCCAGTATATCTGGACCCAGCCGCTGCAAATGTTCTGGCCGGGGCTGGCGCTGTTTATCAGCGTGATGGCCTTTAACCTGGTGGGTGACGCACTGCGCGATCATCTGGACCCTCATCTGGTGACGGAGCACGCACACTAATGCCGCAACAGATTGAACTACGTAATATCGCGCTACAGGCCGCGCAGCCGCTGGTACACGGTGTATCGTTAACCCTGCAACGCGGGCGCGTGCTGGCGTTAGTCGGCGGTAGCGGCAGCGGGAAATCATTAACCTGCGCCGTGGCGCTGGGAATTCTGCCCGCAGGCGTTCGCCAGACGGCGGGGGAAATTTTAGCCGATGGCAAACCGGTTTCGCCTTGCGCCCTGCGCGGCATCAAAATTGCCACCATCATGCAGAACCCGCGCAGCGCCTTTAATCCACTGCACACCATGCACACCCACGCGCGGGAAACCTGCCTGGCGTTAGGGAAACCCGCCGATGACGCTACGCTTACCGCTGCCATAGAAGCGGTGGGGCTGGAAAACGCCGCGCGCGTGCTGAAGCTGTACCCGTTCGAGATGAGCGGCGGCATGTTGCAGCGCATGATGATTGCGATGGCGGTGCTGTGTGAATCACCGTTTATCATCGCCGATGAACCGACCACCGACCTCGACGTGGTAGCACAGGCGCGCATCCTCGATCTGCTGGAAAGCATTATGCAAAAACAAGCGCCGGGAATGCTGCTGGTCACCCATGATATGGGCGTTGTGGCGCGTCTGGCGGATGACGTGGCGGTGATGTCACAAGGTAAAATTGTCGAACAGGGCGATGTAGAAACGCTGTTTAACGCCCCCAAACATACGGTGACGCGCAGCCTGGTTTCCGCTCATCTCGCCCTCTACGGTATGGAGCTGGCATCATGACCTTACTTAACGTCTGCGGCCTTTCCCATCACTATGCCCACGGTGGATTTAGCGGAAAACATCAACATCAGGCGGTGCTGAATAACGTTTCCCTGACCCTGAAAAGCGGCGAAACCGTCGCCCTGCTGGGACGCAGCGGCTGCGGAAAAAGCACCCTCGCGCGGCTGCTGGTAGGCTTAGAGTCTCCCTCACAAGGGAATATTAGCTGGCGCGGCGAACCGCTGGCGAAACTCAATCGCGCCCAGCGTAAAGCGTTCCGCCGCGATATTCAGATGGTATTTCAGGACTCCATCAGCGCCGTGAATCCGCGCAAAACCGTGCGCGAGATCCTGCGTGAACCGATGCGCCACCTGCTATCACTGAAAAAATCCGAACAACTGGCGCGCGCCAGCGAAATGCTGAAGGCGGTCGATCTCGATGACAGCGTTCTCGACAAACGCCCACCGCAGTTAAGCGGCGGCCAGCTCCAGCGCGTCTGCCTGGCTCGCGCACTGGCGGTCGAACCGAAACTACTGATTCTGGATGAAGCCGTTTCTAACCTTGATCTCGTGTTACAGGCGGGCGTCATTCGCCTGCTGAAAAAGCTACAACAACAGTTTGGCACTGCCTGCCTGTTCATCACCCACGACTTACGCCTGGTGGAACGCTTTTGCCAGCGAGTGATGGTGATGGACAACGGACAAATCGTCGAAACCCAGGCGGTGGGAGATAAATTAACCTTTTCCTCTGACGCCGGACGTGTGCTACAAAACGCGGTATTACCCGCATTCCCCGTGCGCCGTCGCACCTCAGAAAAGGTTTAACGCAAATGCAACGAGTCACCATCACGCTTGATGACGATTTACTGGAGACGCTGGACAGCCTGAGCCAGCGTCGTGGTTATAACAACCGTTCCGAAGCTATCCGCGATATTCTGCGTAGCGCCCTGGCGCAGGAAGCTACCCAGCAGCACGGCACACAAGGTTTCGCGGTGCTGTCGTATGTGTATGAACACGAAAAACGCGACTTAGCCAGCCGTATTGTTTCCACCCAGCATCATCACCACGACCTCTCCGTCGCCACGCTGCATGTGCACATCAACCACGACGACTGTCTGGAAATCGCCGTGTTGAAAGGTGACATGGGTGACGTGCAGCATTTTGCCGATGACGTTATCGCCCAGCGCGGCGTGCGGCACGGGCATTTGCAGTGCTTGCCGAAGGAAGATTGAGTCTATTATTGGGTCCTTTGGTGAACGATCAACAAAGGGCCACTAGCACACCTGATTCCTCTCTAAATACCCTATCCGAACCTTCTCTTTTGTAACGTTCTAAATATATTCCTAAAAATCTTCAATTCATTGTGACCACAAGTTTTTCTTCGCTTTTTCGTATGAAGATACTGTCATTAAAATAATAGAAAAGGATTTTACGATGAGCGGAAAACCGGCGGCGCGTCAGGGTGACATGACGCAGTATGGCGGTAGCATTGTTCAGGGTTCAGCCGGGGTACGTATTGGTGCCCCCACCGGCGTGGCCTGTTCGGTGTGCCCCGGCGGGGTGACGTCCGGCCATCCGGTCAATCCGCTGCTCGGTGCAAAGGTCCTTCCCGGTGAAACCGACATCGCCCTGCCCGCCCCGCTGCCGTTCATCCTCTCCCGCACCTACAGCAGTTACCGGACAAAAACGCCCGCGCCGGTGGGGAGCCTCGGCCCCGGCTGGAAAATGCCTGCGGATATCCGCTTACAGCTGCGCGATAACACACTGATACTCAGTGATAACGGCGGCAGAAGCCTGTATTTTGAGCACCTGTTTCCCGGTGAGGACGGTTACAGCCGCAGCGAGTCACTGTGGCTGGTGCGCGGCGGCGTCCTGAGACTGGATGAAGGTCACCGGCTGGCCGCACTCTGGCAGGCGCTGCCGGAAGAACTCCGCTTAAGTCCGCATCGTTATCTGGCGACAAACAGTCCGCAGGGGCCGTGGTGGCTGCTCGGCTGGTGTGAGCGGGTGCCGGAAGCGGATGAGGTGCTGCCTGCGCCGCTGCCGCCGTACCGGGTACTGACCGGGCTGGTGGACCGCTTCGGGCGCACACAGACGTTCCACCGCGAAGCCGCCGGTGAATTCAGCGGCGAAATCACCGGCGTGACGGATGGTGCCGGGCGTCACTTCCGGCTGGTACTGACCACGCAGGCGCAGCGGGCAGAAGAAGCCCGGCAGCAGGCCATTTCCGGCGGGACGGAACCGTCCGCTTTTCCTGATACCCTGCCGGGTTACACCGAATATGGCCGGGACAACGGCATCCGTCTGTCTGCCGTGTGGCTGACGCACGACCCGGAATACCCGGAGAATTTACCTGCCGCGCCGCTGGTACGCTATGGCTGGACGCCGCGCGGCGAACTGGCGGTGGTGTATGACCGTAGTGGCAAACAGGTGCGCAGCTTTACTTACGA
>NZ_JAVUPQ010000044.1:0-36100 GCF_032029835.1 Escherichia sp. AM3
TCGGTGGAGCTGCATGACAAAGTCATCGGGCATTATCTGAACATAAAACACTATCAATAAGTTGGAGTCATTACCCATCCTTTAATTTAAAACGTAATCGCGTTGCGCAATGCATCAGACTCACAATGTTATCTGCGCCCCCGACTCCTGCGACTATTTTTCTGGCTAACTCCGTCATAACTTGCCCTCTACCGCTTTGCGGCAAAACTCCAAAAAAAAACCTGAAAAAAACGGCCTGACGTGAATCAAGCAATTTTTTTCAGGTTTTGCCCGCTTAGTGCGGTAACAATCCTTTACTCAGTAATAATATTTCAGTGTTCTTTGCGCACGCGCTCTATATTTATGGCTAAAAACATAATCTCTGCGGGTGAAATTTTACGTTGATACTGCAAACCAATAAAAATGGCGATCCGTTCCGCACATTGCCATGCTTGCGGGTAATTTTGTTTTACTGCTTGTTGTAATGATTCATCACTATCGTTAATTGAAGCATGTTCAAGAATACGCCAGGATAAAAACTTCAGATGTGTAACCAGTCGCTGATAACTCAAGCTTTCTTCCTGGTAATTAAGGCTGAACTGAAATTTTATTAATTGCAGCATTTCGCGCATTAACTGCGTGACACCTGCAACATCCTCCATATTTCCGCTCATTTGGGCACTGACCAGATGCATGGCAATAAAGCCCACTTCATCTTTCGGTAACTGCACGCCCAACCGTTTATCAATAATGGTTAACGCTTCTTCCCCTAGCTGGAACTCTTTCGGGTAAAGCCGCTGGATATCCCACAGCAACGGGTTGGGCAGCAACACGTTTTGCTGAAAGCGTTTAATCGCAAACTGGCAATGGTCAGTTAGCGAGATATAAATACTGTCCTGTAATTTTCCCAAGCGCTCCTGCGCTAAAGAGATAATACGATCACAGGTTGCCATCACCTCAAGAGGAATATGACTTAAGAGTTCGCTTAATCGCCCGTTCAGTTCATGACTGCTCAAGGCATACTCTTTTTCTATTCCACTTGAGTTAATTCTTTCGCCAGCGCGTTTTTGAAAGCCAATTCCGCGCCCCATGACGACTTTTTCCCGCTGTTGATCATCAATAACCACCACAACATTATTGTTGAGAATTTTGGTGATTTGCATGTTCATAGCAAGGACCTTTTTTATAAACAAAAAAACCCGACTTCACCAGTATTCTCTGGTTATGTCAGGTTTTGCCTGCGAATGCAGTAACAATCCAGTCATTTATTAATGGTTTTTATAACGAACATCCAGGTTCGGAAATTAATTTAATTGCGTGCAGAGAAAATAGCAATACGCTATTGATAAAAATATGACCATGCTCGCAGTTATTAACTTTGTGTAATTTTAGGAATTTATAAAGTTATATATAACAAATCCCAATAATTAAGTTATTGGGATTTGTCTGGTGAATTATTTGTCGCTATCTTTCCCCGCCAGCAGTTTATCCAGCTCATCGCCACCGACGTGACGGAAATCCTGCCCCTTCACGTAGTAGAAGATAAACTCACAAATATTCTGGCAGCGGTCGCCAATACGTTCGATAGAACGCGCGCAGAACAGCGCAGTAAGTACGCTCGGAATGGTACGCGAATCTTCCATCATGTAGGTCATCAGTTGACGAACAATACCTTCGTATTCCTGATCGACTTTTTTATCTTCACGATAAATACGTACCGCTTCGTCAATGTCCATCCGCGCGAACGCGTCCAGCACGTCGTGCAGCATCTGGATGGTATGACGGCCCAGCGACTCCAGACTTACCAGCAACGGCTGATGCTGCTGGGAGAATTTCTCCAGCGCAGTACGGCAGATTTTGTCCGCCACGTCGCCAATACGCTCCAGCTCGGCAATGGTTTTACTGATCACCATAACCAGTCGCAGGTCGCTCGCCGTCGGCTGACGTTTGGCGATAATGCGCACGCAGGCTTCATCGATCGCCACTTCCATCATGTTGACGTTCTTGTCGCCTTCGATGACGCGCTTCGCCAGATCGCTGTCCTGGTTATGCATCGCGGTGATTGCATCAGAAAGCTGCTGCTCCACCATGCCGCCCATGGTCATCACCTGCGTGCGGATACTTTCCAGTTCGGCGTTGAACTGGCCGGAAATATGTTTATTAAGATTGAGACTGTCCATAACGCACTCCTGAATCAACCGTAACGACCGGTGATGTAGTCTTCTGTTTGTTTCTTCGCTGGCTTGGTGAACAGATCGTCCGTGTTGCTGAACTCAATCAATTCGCCCAGGTACATAAACGCCGTGTGGTCGGAACAACGCGCAGCCTGCTGCATGTTGTGGGTGACGATCACCACGGTGTAATCCTGCTTCAGTTCGGTGATCAGCTCTTCAATACGCCCGGTAGAGATAGGGTCGAGCGCCGAACACGGTTCGTCGAGCAGCAGCACTTCCGGGCGAATGGCGATACCACGCGCAATACACAGACGCTGTTGCTGACCACCAGAGAGAGAGTAACCGCTCTGGTGCAATTTATCTTTGGTTTCGTTCCACAATGCGGCTTTGGTCAATGCCCACTGCACGCGCTCGTCCATATCGGCACGGGAGAGCTTCTCAAACAGACGAACGCCAAAAGCGATGTTGTCGTAGATGGACATCGGGAACGGCGTCGGTTTCTGGAACACCATGCCCACTTTCGCACGCAGCAGGGCGATATCCTGAGAGTTGGTCAGGATGTTGTCGCCATCAAGCAGAATTTCACCTTCCGCACGCTGCTCCGGGTACAGTTCAAACATTTTGTTGAAGGTACGCAGCAGCGTCGATTTACCGCAGCCGGACGGCCCGATAAACGCCGTAACCTGGTTTTTGGCGATATCCAGGTTGATGTTTTTCAGGGCATGGAATTTGCCGTAGTAGAAGTTCAAATTACGAACCTGAATTTTACTCGGGGCAGTTTCAACCATACTCATTGCAATCTTTTCCTCATCGTGCCTGATGCACTTCGCTAATCAGGCTTACCGTAGGCCGGATCAGGCGTTCACGCCGCATCCGGCAAAGTGTTAACCGTGTACAGAGTCAAAAAGGCACTCGGTCGGTCCCCTCGCCCCTCTGGGGAGAGGGTTAGGGTGAGGGGAAAACCGTGTCAGCAATATCAACCGTGTTTATTCTTCGCAAAAACAACGCGCGCCAGAATGTTCAGCAGCAGTACGCACAGGGTAATGATCAATACCCCGGCCCAGGCCAATTGCTGCCATTCCGCAAACGGGCTCATCGCAAACTTAAAGATCGTCACCGGCAGGTTGGCGATCGGCTGCATCATGTCCGTGCTCCAGAACTGGTTGGAGAGCGCGGTAAACAGCAGCGGCGCGGTTTCACCAGCAATACGGGCAATCGCCAGCAGGATACCGGTCATAATCCCGGACACCGACGCTTTCAGCGTAATCGCAGAGATCATCTTCCACTTCGGTGTACCCAGCGCATAAGCCGCTTCACGCAGGCTGTCCGGCACCAGTTTCAGCATGTTCTCGGTGGTGCGGATAACAATCGGCACCTGCAACAACGCCAGGGCAATCACGCCCGCCCAGCCGGAGAAGTGCTCCATCTGCGCCACCACAATGGTGTAAACAAACAGACCAACCACAATCGACGGCGCAGAGAGCAGAATGTCGTTAATGAAGCGAATCACTTCTGCCAGCCAGGATTTACGACCATATTCCGCCAGATAAATCCCCGCCATAATGCCCAGCGGCGTACCGAATACCGTGGCCCACAAAATTAACAGGCCGCTACCCGCCAGGGCGTTCGCCAGACCACCACCTTCCGTATTGGGCGGCGGCGTCATTTCAGTGAACAGCGCCAGCGACATACCATCGATACCGCGAGTGATGGTGGACATTAAAATCCAGATCAGCCAGAACAGACCGAAGGCCATCGTCGCCATCGAGAGCGTCAGCGCAATACGGTTTTTGAGGCGGCGACGCGCCTGCATTTTGCGGCGAGATTCAGCCAGCGCCGCAGTGGTTTGCATTTCAACCATAGCCATTAGCGTGCCCCCTCATTCTTAGCCAGGCGCATAATCATAAACTTCGATGCGGCGAGGACGATGAAGGTAATCACAAACAGGATCAGGCCCAGTTCCATCAGTGCGGCAACGTGCAGACCGGATTCCGCTTCCGCAAATTCGTTCGCCAGCGCAGAGGTGATACTGTTGCCCGGCATATACAGCGAGGCGCTGTCGAGCTGGTAGGTGTTACCGATGATAAAGGTCACCGCCATGGTTTCACCGAGCGCGCGGCCCAGCCCCAGCATGATGCCGCCGATAACACCATTTTTGGTGAACGGAAGAACGATACGCCAGATAACTTCCCAGGTGGTGCAGCCAATACCGTAGGCCGACTCTTTCATCATCACCGGGGTTTGTTCGAACACATCACGCATTACCGCCGCAATGTACGGAATAATCATGATGGCGAGGATCACGCCTGCCGCGAGGATACCGATACCAAATGCGGGGCCAGAGAACAGCGCGCCAACAATCGGGATATTCGACATGATATTGCCGACCGGCTCCTGAAAGTAAACGGCGAACAGCGGCGCAAAGATAAACAGGCCCCACATGCCGTAAACGATACTTGGAATGGCTGCCAGCAGCTCAATGGCGATACCCAGCGGGCGTTTCAGCCAGCCGGGCGCAAGCTCAGTCAGGAACAGGGCGATACCGAAACTCACCGGGACGGCGATCAGCAGCGCGATAAACGAAGTCACCAGCGTACCGTAGATCGGCACCAACGCCCCGTAGATATCGTTCGGTGCATCCCACTCTTTGGTCCACAGGAAAGCCAGACCAAATTTCTGAATGCTCGGCCAGGAGGAGATGATCAGAGAGACAATAATGCCACCCAACATCAATAGCACAATCAGCGCCGCCAGTTTTACCAGCACGCTGAAAATTATGTCGCCCTTTTTACCCGGTGGGTTAAAAGCAGGCTTGGTTGCAGCCATAAGTTACTCTTCAGTTAAACGCGTTTACAAAGTCATTTTGTAATGCCGGATAAGCCGTTAATGCCTTATCCGGCCTGGAGTTTTATTAGTACAGCGGCTTACCGCTACTGTCTTTAATATTGGTCTTCCACGCAGCGCGAACCTGTTCAACGACGCTATCCGGCAGGCTGGCATAATCCAGGTCGTTCGCCTGTTTAGCCCCGGTTTTGTACGCCCAGTCGAAGAACTTCAGCACTTCTGTGCCTTGTTCTGGTTTCTTCTGATCTTTGTGGATCAGAATGAACGTGGTAGAGGTAATAGGCCATGCATCTTCGCCTTTCTGGTTGGTCAGATCCTGAGCGAAGGTTTTGCTCCAGTCTGCACCTTTTGCTGCATTAGCGAAGTTTTCTTCGGTCGGACTAACCGGTTTACCATCAGCGGAGATCAGTTTGGTGTACGCCAGGTTGTTCTGCTTAGCGTAAGCATATTCAACGTAACCAATTGCACCCGGCAGACGCTGAACGAACGCGGCGATACCGTCATTACCTTTACCGCCCAGACCGATCGGCCATTTTACGGTAGAGCCAGTACCAACGTTGTTTTTCCACTCTTCGTTCACTTTCGCCAGGTAGCTGGTGAAGACGAAGGAAGTCCCGGAGCCATCTGCGCGGCGTACTACAGCAATGTTCTGTGAAGGCAGTTTCAGACCCGGATTCAGTTTGGCGATGGCTTCATCATCCCACTTCTTGATTTTGCCCAGGTAGATGTCGCCGAGGGTTTTACCATCCAGCACCAGTTCGCCAGACTTCAGCCCTGGAATGTTAACAGCCAGCACCACGCCGCCAATCACGGTCGGGAACTGGAACAGGCCTTCCTGAGCCAATTTTTCATCAGACAGCGGCGCGTCAGAGGCACCAAAATCAACGGTATTAGCGATAATCTGTTTTACGCCACCGGAAGAACCTATACCCTGGTAGTTAACTTTATTACCGGTTTCTTTCTGGTAAGTGTCAGCCCATTTGGCATACACCGGCGCAGGGAAGGTTGCACCTGCACCTGTCAGGCTTGCTTCTGCAAACACAGAGAAAGCGCTCATCGATAAGGTCGCGGCGACAACAGTTGCGACGGTGGTACGCATAACTTTCATAATGTCTCCTGGGAGGATTCATAAAGCATTGTTTGTTGGCTACGAGAAGCAAAATAGGACAAACAGGTGACAGTTATATGTAAGGAATATGACAGTTTTATGACAGAGAGATAAAGTCTTCAGTCTGATTTAAATAAGCGTTGATATTCAGTCAATTACAAACATTAATAACGAAGAGATGACAGAAAAATTTTCATTCTGTGACAGAGAAAAAGTAGCCGAAGATGACGGTTTGTCACATGGAGTTGGCAGGATGTTTGATTAAAAACATAACAGGAAGAAAAATGCCCCGCTTACGCAGGGCATCCATTTATTACTCAACCGTAACCGATTTTGCCAGGTTACGCGGCTGGTCAACGTCGGTACCTTTGATCAGCGCGACGTGATAAGCCAGTAGCTGCAGCGGAACGGTGTAGAAGATTGGTGCAATCACCTCTTCCACATGCGGCATCTCGATGATGTGCATGTTATCGCTACTTACAAAACCCGCATCCTGATCGGCGAAGACATACAACTGACCGCCACGCGCGCGAACTTCTTCAATGTTGGATTTTAGTTTTTCCAGCAATTCGTTGTTCGGTGCAACGACGATAACCGGCATATCGGCATCAATCAGCGCCAGCGGACCGTGTTTCAGTTCACCTGCAGCGTAGGCTTCAGCGTGAATGTAAGAGATCTCTTTCAGCTTCAATGCGCCTTCCAGCGCGATTGGGTACTGATCGCCACGGCCCAGGAACAGCGCGTGATGTTTGTCAGAGAAATCTTCTGCCAGAGCTTCAATGCGTTTGTCCTGAGACAGCATCTGCTCAATACGGCTCGGCAACGCCTGCAGACCATGCACAATGTCATGTTCAATGGAGGCATCCAGACCTTTCAGGCGAGACAGCTTCGCCACCAGCATCAACAGCACAGTTAACTGAGTGGTGAATGCTTTAGTGGATGCCACGCCGATTTCTGTACCCGCGTTGGTCATTAGCGCCAGATCGGATTCGCGCACCAGAGAAGAACCCGGAACGTTACAGATTGCCAGTGAACCAAGGTAACCCAGCTCTTTCGACAGACGCAGGCCAGCCAGGGTATCCGCGGTTTCGCCAGACTGTGACAAGGTGATCATCAGGCTGTTACGACGCACGGCAGATTTGCGATAGCGGAATTCAGAGGCGATTTCGACGTCGCACGGAATACCTGCTAGCGATTCAAACCAGTAGCGGGAAACCATACCGGAGTTATAAGAAGTACCACAGGCGAGGATCTGAATATGCTCAACCTTCGACAGCAGTTCGTCGGCGTTCGGTCCCAGCTCGCTTAAATCAACCTGACCGTGGCTGATGCGTCCGGTAAGGGTGTTTTTGATCGCGTTCGGCTGTTCGTAGATCTCTTTCTGCATGTAGTGACGGTAAATGCCTTTATCGCCCGCGTCATATTGCAGATTGGATTCGATATCCTGACGTTTTACTTCCGCGCCAGTTTTATCGAAGATGTTTACCGAACGGCGAGTGATTTCCGCAATATCGCCCTCTTCAAGGAAGATAAAGCGACGGGTCACCGGCAACAGCGCCAGCTGGTCAGAAGCGATAAAGTTTTCGCCCATCCCCAGGCCAATCACCAGCGGACTACCAGAACGTGCCGCCAGCAGGGTATCCGGGTGGCGGGAGTCCATGATCACTGTACCGTACGCACCACGCAGCTGCGGGATAGCACGCAGAACGGCCTCACGCAGAGTCCCGCCTTGTTTCAGCTCCCAGTTCACCAGATGGGCAATCACTTCGGTGTCGGTTTCAGAAACGAAGGTATAGCCACGCGCTTTTAGCTCTTCACGCAGCGGTTCATGGTTTTCGATGATGCCGTTATGCACCACCACAATGTGTTCAGAAACATGCGGATGCGCATTCACTTCTGAAGGTTCACCGTGGGTCGCCCAGCGAGTGTGAGCAATACCAGTGCCGCCATGCAGAGGATGTTCTTCCGCTGCCTGTGCCAGCATCTGGACTTTACCGAGGCGACGCAGGCGGGTCATATGACCTTCTGCATCAACAACGGCCAGACCGGCAGAGTCATATCCGCGGTATTCCAGACGACGTAAACCTTCAAGAAGGATTTCTGCTACATCACGTTGCGCGATCGCGCCAACAATTCCACACATAGTTTTTGATTCCGATTTATATCGTTGTCGGTCAACCTGTATGCCCGTTGTTTCGGGCGCCCCGAGCCTTGTAGAGAGTGGGGTTATTTTTATAGTTACTGCTTGTGGGAGGGAGATTATGTTATCTCCTCATCCCATGTGACCGGGTTAGCCGGCCAGAATCACTTTTTCTTTACCGGACGACGCCAGCCTTCTTTCTGAGTCTGCGGCACACGGCTGATAGCTAATGCATTTTCGCCGACATTACGCGTCACAGTTGTACCCGCAGCAATGGTCGCGCCTTTGCCTACTGTTACCGGGGCCACCAGCTGAGTGTCGGAACCAACAAACACATCGTCGCCGATAATGGTCTTAAATTTATTCGCACCATCGTAGTTGCAGGTAATGGTTCCCGCGCCGATGTTAACGTTATCGCCAATTTCCGCATCGCCCAGGTAAGTCAGATGACCAGCTTTCGAGCCTTTACCCAGACGCGCTTTTTTCATCTCAACGAAGTTACCGACGTGAGCACCTTCCAGCAACTCAGCACCAGGACGCAAACGGGCAAACGGGCCAATGGTACAGGCCGCTGCCAGATTCGCATCTTCCACAACGGTATACGGACTGATTTCGCAATCATCGCCAATCACGCTGTTTTTAATCACGCAACCGGTGCCAATTTTCACGCGATGACCGAGAGTCACGTTGCCCTCGATGATAACGTTAGTATCAATTTCAACATCGCGCCCGTGAGTTAGCGTACCACGCAGATCAAAACGCGCTGGATCGCGCAGCATAACGCCTGCTAACAGCAGTTTTTCAGCCTGTTCGGACTGATAAACACGCTCCAGACGGGAGAGTTGCAGGCGGTTATTCACGCCTTCTACTTCGCTTAAACGTTGCGGATGAACGGCGACGATTTCACGCCCTTCCTGATACGCCAGCGCAATAATGTCGGTGATGTAGTATTCGCCCTGAGCATTATTGTTGGTCAGCTTCGCCAGCCAGCGTTTCATATCTGCGCCGTTGGCAATCAGAATGCCGGTGTTGATCTCCTGAATCTGACGCTGCTCGTCGGTGGCATCTTTGTGCTCAACAATGCCGGTAACTTTGCCGTTTTCACGGGTGATACGTCCATAACCGGTCGGATCATCCAGTTTCACCGTCAGCAGACCAATGCCACCCTGCGGTTTAGCATCACGCAGACGCTGGAGTGTTTCGACAGAGATCAGCGGCACGTCGCCGTAGAGCATTAAAATGTCTTCATCATCGGCAAAGAAAGGTGCGGCCTGCTGCATTGCATGACCCGTACCCAGCTGCTCTGCCTGAAGCACCCAGTTAAGGTTGTCGTCTTTCAGCGCCTGTTTTAGCAGATCGCCGCCGTGACCGTACACCAGGTGAACGTGCGCTGCGCCTAATTCATTCGCAGCATCAATGACATGCTGAACCATCGCTTTCCCGGCAAGGGTATGCAGCACTTTCGGAAGATCGGAATACATGCGCGTGCCTTTGCCTGCGGCAAGGATTACTACGCTCATAGCATTATTCAACATACGCGTCCTGACTGTAATTTGAGAACGAATTTAAACCGCTTCACCTTGAAAAAACTACATTTTTTTCATCGTGAAATGGACAGAGGATAAATTGTTCAATAACGGATTATCCCCGCTGACGAAAGCGCCATTTTCGACCATCGTCACGCCTTTTGTCTGCAGAAAATTAAGGCAGTACCTTAATTTAAGCGTCAGGTGGATGTTTTTGCTCTTATTTCGATCAATGAATAAACAGGAAAACAGGGGGGTTTTATATCAGCAGGATCTATGTGAACGCTATTCAGGACGGGTCACACGCGCAAAAAAAAAGCCAGCCTGTTTCCAGACTGGCTTTTGTGCTTTTCAAGCCGGTGTTACATCGCTTTTTTGGTCAACTCGATAACGCGCAGCTGCGCGATCGCTTTGGCCAGTTCCGCAGACGCCTGAGCGTAATCTACGTCGCCGTGAGAGCTGCTAATGTGCTCTTCAGCCTTACGTTTCGCTTCCATGGCTCGCGCTTCGTCGAGATCCTGGCCGCGAATTGCGGTGTCGGCCAGAACGGTCACGTTGCCAGGCTGCACTTCAAGAATGCCGCCAGACAGATAGATAAACTCTTCGTGACCGTGCTGTTTCACGATGCGAATCATACCAGGCTTAATGGCGGTGAGCAGCGGTGCGTGGCCAGGGTAGATCCCCAGTTCACCTTCGCTACCCGTTACCTGGATTTTCTCGACCAGACCAGAGAACATTTGTTGCTCTGCGCTGACGACGTCCAGGTGGTAAGTCATTGCCATATCACCCTCCGATTAAGGCGTTAAAGTTTTTTGGCTTTTTCCACAGCTTCTTCGATGGAACCGACCATGTAGAACGCCTGCTCCGGCAGGTGATCGTATTCGCCTTCCATGATGCCTTTAAAGCCACGGATGGTGTCTTTCAGGGAGACGTATTTACCCGGAGAACCGGTGAATACTTCTGCCACGAAGAACGGCTGGGACAGGAAGCGCTGGATCTTACGAGCACGCGCTACCACCAGTTTGTCTTCTTCAGACAGTTCATCCATACCCAGGATGGCGATGATGTCTTTCAGTTCCTGATAACGTTGCAGGATGGACTGAACGCCACGCGCGGTGTCGTAGTGTTCCTGACCAACCACCAGCGGGTCCAGCTGACGGCTGGTGGAGTCCAGCGGGTCAACGGCCGGGTAGATACCCAGAGACGCGATCTGACGGCTCAGTACCACGGTTGCGTCAAGGTGCGCAAAGGTGGTTGCCGGAGACGGGTCAGTCAAGTCATCCGCAGGTACGTATACTGCCTGTACGGAGGTGATAGAACCAGTTTTGGTGGAGGTGATACGTTCCTGCAGAACGCCCATCTCTTCCGCCAGGGTCGGCTGATAACCTACCGCTGAAGGCATACGGCCCAGCAGTGCGGATACTTCCGTACCGGCCAGGGTGTAACGATAGATGTTGTCAACGAACAGCAGAACGTCACGACCTTCGTCACGGAATTTCTCAGCCATGGTCAGACCGGTCAGAGCAACGCGCAGACGGTTTCCCGGCGGCTCGTTCATCTGGCCATACACCAGGGATACTTTGTCGATAACGTTGGAGTCGGTCATTTCGTGGTAGAAGTCGTTACCCTCACGAGTACGTTCACCTACGCCCGCAAACACAGAGTAACCGGAGTGCTCGATCGCGATGTTACGAATGAGCTCCATCATGTTTACGGTTTTACCTACACCCGCACCACCGAACAGACCAACTTTACCGCCCTTAGCGAACGGACACATCAGGTCGATAACTTTGATACCGGTTTCCAGCAGTTCCTGAGAGTTTGACAGCTCTTCGTAGGAAGGTGCTGCGCGGTGAATCGCCCAACGCTCTTCTTCACCGATCTCGCCTTTCATGTCGACCGGTTCACCCAGTACGTTCATGATACGGCCCAGAGTCGCTTTACCTACCGGGACTTCAATCGGGTGTTCGAGGTCTTTTACATCCAGACCGCGACGCAGACCGTCGGAGGAACCCATTGCGATGGTACGTACGATACCGCCGCCGAGCTGCTGCTGAACTTCCAGCACCAGACGCTCATTACCATTTTGCACCTCAAGAGCATCGTACACGCGCGGTACGGCATCCTGAGGGAATTCGACGTCAACTACGGCGCCGATTACCTGGACAATCTTTCCAGTAGCCATCTTAAATCCTCTACGAAATAACCTGTTTAAACCGCGGCGGCCCCCGAGACGATCTCGGTGAGTTCCTGAGTAATGCTGGCCTGACGAGCTTTGTTGTATACCAACTGCAGCTCTTTAATCAGGCTGCCGCCATTGTCGGTCGCGGCTTTCATCGCCACCATACGGGCGGCCTGCTCGCTGGCCAGGTTTTCAACCACGCCCTGATAAACCTGAGATTCGACATAACGACGCAGCAGGGTATCCAGCAACGCCTTCGGATCGGGTTCGTACAGGTAATCCCAGGATTTATGTTTCAGATCATCATCATCTGATGCCGGTAACGGCAGCAGCTGGCTGATGGTCGGAACCTGAGACATGGTGTTAATAAATTTGTTGCTGACAATGTAAAGCTTGTCCAGACGGCCTTCGTCGTAGGCCTGCAACATCACTTTTACCGGACCGATCAGTTCGGACAGGGAAGGGTTATCCCCCATGCCGGTGACCTGGGCAACAACATTGCCGCCCACGGAGTTGAAGAACGACACGCCTTTCGAGCCGATCATTGCGAGGTCGCATTGAACGCCTTTGTCGGTCCAGGTCTTCATTTCCGCCAGCAGTTTTTTGAACAGGTTAATGTTCAAACCACCGCACAAACCACGGTCGGTCGACACCACCAGGTAGCCCACGCGTTTAACGTCGCGGTCTTCCAGGTAAGGGTGCTTATATTCCAGATTACCGTGTGCAAGGTGACCAATCACTTTGCGCATGGTTTCTGCATAAGGACGGCTGGCCGCCATGCGATCCTGCGATTTACGCATTTTGGAAGCGGCGACCATCTCCATCGCTTTAGTGATCTTTTGCGTGTTCTGGACGCTTGCGATCTTACTACGTATCTCTTTTGCGCCGGCCATGAGCTTCTCCTCAATGCCTTGCGGCCTGCCCTAAGGCAAGCCGCCAGACGTTACCAGGATTGGGTTGCTTTGAAGGAATCGAGGATGCCTTTCAGCTTGCCTTCGATTTCGTCGTTGTAGCCACCGGTCTGGTTGATCTCTTGCATCAACGGAGCGTGATCACGGTCGACGTAAGCCAGCAGAGCGGCTTCGAAGCTGCCAATTTTCGACAGTTCAACATCCGCCAGGTAACCACGTTCTGCTGCGAACAGAACCAGAGACTGCTGCGCAACGGACATCGGCGCATACTGTTTCTGTTTCAGCAGTTCGGTCACTTTCTGACCGTGGTCAAGCTGCTTACGTGTTGCATCGTCAAGGTCGGATGCAAACTGAGAGAACGCTGCCAGTTCACGATACTGTGCCAGAGCGGTACGGATACCACCGGACAGTTTTTTCATGATCTTGGTCTGTGCTGCACCACCAACACGGGATACGGAAATACCCGGGTTAACCGCAGGACGAATACCGGCGTTGAACAGGTTGGTTTCCAGGAAGATCTGACCATCGGTAATGGAGATTACGTTGGTCGGAACGAACGCAGAAACGTCACCCGCCTGAGTTTCGATAATCGGCAGTGCGGTCAGAGAACCGGTTTTCCCTTTCACTTCACCTTTGGTGAAGGCTTCAACGTATTCGGCGTTAACACGTGCAGCACGCTCCAGCAGACGAGAGTGGAGGTAGAAAACGTCGCCCGGGAATGCTTCACGTCCTGGCGGACGACGGAGCAGCAGGGAGATCTGACGGTAAGCAACAGCCTGTTTAGACAGGTCATCGTAAATGATCAGCGCATCTTCACCGCGGTCACGGAAGTATTCGCCCATTGCGCAACCGGCATACGGTGCCAGGTATTGCAGTGCAGCGGATTCAGACGCGGTTGCTACCACAACGATGGTGTTAGCCAGTGCGCCGTGCTCTTCCAGTTTACGTACCACGTTAGAAATGGTGGACGCTTTCTGGCCGATAGCGACATAGATACATTTGATACCGGAATCGCGCTGGTTGATGATGGCATCGATAGCCAGTGCGGTTTTACCTGTCTGACGGTCACCGATGATCAATTCACGCTGACCACGACCGATTGGGATCATGGAGTCAACGGCTTTATAACCGGTCTGTACCGGCTGATCTACGGACTGACGTTCGATAACGCCCGGAGCGATTGCTTCTACAGCAGAGAAGCCGTCGTGATCCAGCGGACCTTTACCGTCGATTGGTGCACCCAGAGTGTTAACCACACGGCCCAGCAGGCCACGGCCAACCGGAACTTCCAGGATACGGCCAGTACACTTAACTTTCATGCCTTCGGCAAGGTCAGCGTACGGACCCATAACAACCGCACCTACAGAGTCGCGCTCGAGGTTCAGTGCGATAGCGTAACGGTTACCCGGCAGGGAGATCATTTCACCCTGCATACAATCGGCCAGGCCGTGAATGCGGATAACACCGTCACTTACAGAAACAATAGTACCTTCGTTGTGAGCTTCACTCACAACATTGAACTGAGCAATGCGCTGCTTGATCAGTTCGCTGATTTCGGTGGAATTCAGTTGCATGCTCCAGTCCCCTTAAGACTGCAAGACGTCTGCAAGGCGCTCAAGACGACCGCGTACGCTGCCATCAATGACCATATCACCCGCTCGGATGATAACGCCTGCCATTACAGACTTATCGATTTTGCAATTCAGCTTAACTTTGCGTGACAGACGTTTTTCCATCGCAGCAGAAATTTTCGCGAGCTGTTGTTCACTCAGTGCGGCAGCGGAAATGACGTCTACCTCAGCGGTAGCCTCACTCACGGCACGCAGGTGAATAAACTGCTCCAGAACATCCGGGAGCGCGTTAAGACGACCATTTTCAGCCATAACCCGAATCAGGTTCTGACCGTTTTCGTCCAGTTGCTCACCACAAACTGCGATAAACGACTCGGCGAGCGTTTCTGGCGCAAGCGCGCCAGAGAGAAGCTCTGCCATTTGTTCGTTTTTGGTTACCTCGGCGGCAAACGCCAGCATGTCCTGCCAGCGTTCTACACTTTGGTGTTCGACGGCAAAGTCAAAAGCTGCTTTGGCGTAGGGGCGAGCTACCGTAATAAATTCAGACATCAGCCCCTCCCTCCTTACAGTTCAGCGACAAGTTTATCCACGATGTCGCTGTTAGCAGCTTCATCCACGGAACGTTCGATGATCTTCTCGGCGCCAGCAACAGCCAGGATAGCAACTTGCTTACGCAGCTCTTCACGGGCACGTTTACGCTCGGCTTCAATTTCCGCCTGCGCCTGGGCCACGATTTTAGTACGTTCCTGTTCTGCCTCAGCTTTCGCTTCGTCCAGAATCTGCGAGCGGCGTTTGTTCGCCTGCTCGATGATTACCTGGGCTTCCGCTTTCGCTTTTTTCAGCTGGTCGGTCGCGCTGGCCTTTGCAAGGTCAAGGTCCTTATGTGCTCGTTCTGCGGAAGCAAGGCCGTCAGCAATTTCTTTTTGACGTTTTTCGATGGCTGCCATTAATGGCGGCCATACGTACTTCATGCAGAACAGAACGAACAGGACAAACGCGATGGCCTGGCCGAGGATTGTTGCGTTAAGATTCACAGCACAATGCCTCTATTTAGTTAACGTTCTGATATTGCTCTTTAAATAAAAGCAACGCTTACTACGCGACAGCGAACATCACGTACAGACCCAGACCTACAGCGATCATCGGGATAGCATCCACCAGACCCATAACGATAAAGAACTGAGTACGCAGCAGAGGAATCAGATCAGGTTGACGCGCTGCGCCTTCCAGGAATTTACCCCCGAGGATGCCGATACCGATCGCAGCACCGATTGCCGCCAGACCCATCATCACAGCGGCAGCCATGTACAGCAGATCCATATTCAGGTTTTCCATGACAGTCTCCAGTTTGTTTCAGTTAAAACGTAGTAGTGTTGGTAAATTAATGTTCTTCAGACGCCATCGACAGATAGACGATCGTCAGAACCATGAAGATGAAGGCTTGCAGCGTAATGATCAGGATGTGGAAAATGGCCCACGGCACATTCAGGATCCACTGTGACCACCACGGCAACAGACCAGCAATCAGAATGAAAATCAGCTCACCGGCATACATGTTACCGAACAGTCGCAAACCGAGTGAAACTGGTTTGGACAGCAGGCTTACCCCTTCAAGGATTAAGTTGACAGGAATGAACGCCCAGTGATTGAACGGCTGCAGCGTCAACTCTTTCGTGAAGCCGCCGATGCCTTTCATTTTGATGCTGTAGAACAGAATCAGGATAAATACGCCCAGTGCCATAGACAGCGTTACGTTCACGTCCGCAGACGGAACCACACGCAGTGCAGGCAGACCCAGTACATGTTCAGCAATGTACGGCAGCAGGTCGATAGGCAGTAAATCCATCAGGTTCATCAGGAATACCCAGACGAAGATCGTCAGGGCCAGCGGAGCAATCAGCTTGCTTTTGCCATGGTACATGTCTTTCACGCTACCATTAACAAAGCCGATCACCAGCTCAATCGCGGTCTGAAACTTACCTGGCACACCGCTGGTCGCCTTTTTGGCTACGCTACGGAATAAAACCAGGAACAACAGACCCAGCACCACCGAGAAGAACATGGAGTCAATATTGATTGTCCAGAAGGTGGCTGGGGGGTTTTGTGGATCCACCAGCGAGAATGTACGCAGGTCCAGCTGAAGGTTATTCAGGTGGTGTCCTATGTAATCCTGCGGCGTCATATTTTCTGAAGCCATGATGCCTTTTACCCTTTGTTGTTAATTACAGCCGGTGCCAGTATCTGAACCACCAGCACCAAAACCCACGTAACGATCAGCGGCAAGAATACCGCCTTTAAAACCGCCAACGCCACCACCAGTAACACCAACATCGCCAGAACTTTGAAAGCTTCGCCAAATGCGAATGTCCAGGCCACCCGGCCTTTCGCTGGTGTATGCGCCTGGTGACGCCAGGCAAATATCATAAACAAAACGTTAGGCAGAAAGACTGCCAGGCCCCCGCTTATTGCAGAGACGCCCCAGAAGGGGTCTTTGAGGCTGAACAGCAATCCACTTGCTATCACCACCAGTAACTGAACGAGCAGAAGCTTCCGAGCAACGTTTCGACTCACGAGCGACACAGACATCACGTTTTTCACTCCTGCTCCCTTCGAGGTATGCCGCGTGTCGTATAAAACTTTCTTTAAGGCTTAGAGTCAAGCATCAAAAAGCGGTCAAATTATACGGTGCGCCCCCGTGATTTCAAACAATAAGTAGCCAAAAGGTGAATAAATGTTTAAATATTTTTCCAGTGCATACAATTGCGACTTTTCTGCTAACCCTGTTCGATCATGAAAAACTGTAAATAACGCGTAAACACTGGTGATAAAGCGTGCTTCAGATCACATATTGCGCATGTTCGCGCACAGCATATTTATTTACTTGGCAAATGATGCCTTTGCAAGTTTATGATATTTCAGTCTAAAAACAGATACTGTTTTAATAAATGGCATTTACACAACAAAAACCACCCATTGACATTTTTAATAATGTTTTAACAGCCAATGATGGTTCTTAGCGCCGATTTTTAGCAGACTGATATTTTCACTAATGACTTATTTTCTGCTTACCAAAAAAAGCCACGTTATCTTGTTGATGCAAAAGAGTGAACGTGGCGTTAAATGTAACCAGTTATATCAGTAGAAAACCTGGTTGTTGTTAACAGTCTAACCGGTCAATTTTTTATGATTTTTTTGATAAAAATTAAATTTTATTTGCTTTAATCACCACCAGATGACGTTCGCCATCCAGGGCTGGAACCTGAAGTTTAACCACTGATTCGACCTGATATTCTTCGGGCAACAAAGCGATTTCATCTTCCGGCATTTGCCCTTTCAGCGCGTAGAAACGGCCTTGCTCACCAGGAAGATGGTGGCACCAGCTCACCATATCGTTCAGAGAGGCAAAAGCGCGGCTAATTACGCCATCAAATGGCGGCTCTGAAGGAAACTCTTCTACCCTGCTCTGTACTGGTTCAATATTCTCCAGTTTAAGCTCATGTTGCACCTGACGAAGGAAACGCACGCGTTTACCAAGGCTATCCAACAGAGTGAAATGGGCTTCAGGACGCACGATAGAGAGTGGAATGCCTGGCAGTCCTGGTCCGGTGCCGACATCGATAAACCGTTCACCTTGCAGATACGGTGCCACCACAATGCTATCGAGAATATGGCGTACCAGCATCTCATTAGGATCGCGGACCGAAGTCAGGTTGTACGCTTTGTTCCATTTATGCAGCATATTCACGTAGGCAATAAGCTGGTTTTTCTGGTGATCGGTAAGCGAAATACCTGCGTCTTTCAGCAGTAAGGAGAGTTTGTTGAGCACGGTGATTACCTGTTCTTGATGCGTTGCCTGGTAAGCGGGTGCTTACCAGGCATTTTTAATGTGTTATGCGCTACGACGCAGCATACCCTGTTTTTTCAGCCACACCAGCAGAATGGAGATGGCCGCAGGCGTGACGCCAGAAATACGTGAAGCCTGGCCGATAGAGGCCGGTTTGTGATCGTTAAGTTTGGCGATCACTTCGTTAGAAAGACCGGATACCTGGCGGTAATCCAGTGTCGCGGGTAGCAGGGTGTTCTCGTTACGCAGCTGCTTTTCGATCTCATCTTGCTGGCGCGCGATATAACCTTCGTATTTAACCTGAATCTCAACCTGTTCCGCCGCCTGTTCGTCTGTCAACGCAGGGGCAAACGGCGTCAGCGTGGTTAATTTTTCATAAGTCATTTCCGGACGACGCAGCAGATCTTCACCACTGGCTTCACGGGAAAGCGGCGCAGTCAGGTGAGCATTCACTTCGGCTGCAGCTTCCGCCGACGGGGTTACCCAGGTCGATTTCAGACGCTGACGCTCACGCTCGATATTCTCAAGTTTCTCGTTAAAGCGCGCCCAACGTTCGTCATCCACCAGGCCCAGTTCACGACCGATTTCAGTCAAACGCAGATCCGCGTTATCTTCGCGCAGCATCAGACGATATTCTGCGCGCGAGGTAAACATACGATACGGTTCTTTGGTTCCTAAAGTGCACAGGTCATCAACCAGTACGCCGAGATACGCCTGAGAACGCGCCGGAGCCCAACCTTCTTTGTCAGCAGACAGACGGGCAGCGTTAAGACCGGCCAGTAAACCTTGCGCAGCGGCTTCTTCGTAACCGGTAGTGCCGTTAATCTGACCAGCAAAGAACAGCCCCTGGATAAACTTGCTCTCCAGCGTCGGTTTCAGGTCGCGAGGATCGAAGAAGTCATACTCAATGGCATAACCCGGACGCACGATCTTCGCGTTTTCCATCCCCTGCATAGAGCGGACGATTTGCATCTGCACATCGAACGGCAGGCTGGTGGAGATACCGTTCGGATAAATTTCGTTAGAGG
Organism: Escherichia sp. AM3; assembly: GCF_032029835.1. Taxonomy (NCBI): domain Bacteria; kingdom Pseudomonadati; phylum Pseudomonadota; class Gammaproteobacteria; order Enterobacterales; family Enterobacteriaceae; genus Escherichia; species Escherichia sp. AM3. The sequence continues at coordinate 19,308 of NZ_JAVUPQ010000044.1, forward strand.
TCAGTCCTTCCGGTTCAAGGAAGATCTGATGCTGATTTCTGTCGGCGAAGCGCATGACTTTGTCTTCGATCGACGGGCAGTAGCGTGGGCCGACACCTTCGATCACCCCTGCATACATTGGGCTACGATCGAGGTTACTGCGGATCACATCATGGGTTTTCTCGTTGGTATGAGTGATATAACACGGCACCTGCTGGGGATGCTGGGACGCATTGCCCATAAACGAGAATACCGGCATTGGGTTATCGCCATGCTGTTGCGCCAGCACACTAAAGTCGATAGTTCGAGCATCAATACGCGGTGGTGTCCCGGTTTTCAGACGACCAACGCGCAGCGGCAGTTCACGCAAACGGCGAGAAAGCGGAATGGACGGCGGATCACCAGCACGGCCACCGCTGTAATTATCCAGACCGATATGAATTTTACCGTCGAGGAATGTCCCAACGGTGAGCACGACGGCTTTGGCACGGAACTTCAGTCCCATTTGGGTAACAGCACCGACCACGCGATCGTTTTCGACAATAAGATCTTCAACCGCCTGCTGGAAGATCATCAGGTTCGGTTGGTTCTCCAGCGCCGTACGTACCGCCTGACGGTAGAGCACACGATCCGCCTGAGCTCGGGTAGCGCGAACCGCCGGTCCTTTGCTTGCGTTTAGTATCCTAAACTGGATACCCGCTTGATCGATCGCTTTCGCCATCAGACCGCCGAGTGCATCCACTTCTTTTACCAGATGTCCCTTCCCAATACCGCCGATCGCCGGGTTGCAGCTCATCTGCCCCAGAGTGTCGATATTGTGTGTCAAAAGCAGAGTCTGTTGACCCATACGCGCCGCGGCCATCGCGGCCTCGGTGCCTGCATGACCCCCGCCAATGATGATGACGTCAAAAGGATCCGGATAAAACATGGTGATTGCCTCGCATAACGCGGTATGAAAATGGATTGAAGCCCGGGCCGTGGATTCTACTCAACTTTGTCGGCTTGAGAAAGACCTGGGATCCTGGGTATTAAAAAGAAGATCTATTTATTTAGAGATCTGTTCTATTGTGATCTCTTATTAGGATCGCACTGCCCTGTGGATAACAAGGATCCGGCTTTTAAGATCAACAACCTGGAAAGGATCATTAACTGTGAATGATCGGTGATCCTGGACCGTATAAGCTGGGATCAGAATGAGGGGTTATACACAACTCAAAAACTGAACAACCGTTGTTCCTTGGATAACTACCGGTTGATCCAAGCTTCCTGACAGAGTTATCCACAGTAGATCGCACGATCTGTATACTTATTTGAGTAAATTAATCCACGATCCCAGCCATTCTTCTGCCGGATCTTCCGGAATGTCGTGATCAAGAATGTTGATCTTCAGTGTTTCGCCTGTCTGTTTTGCACCGGAATCTTTGAGTTCTGCCTCGAGTTTATCGATAGCCCCACAAAAGGTGTCATATTCACGACTACCAATACCGATTGCGCCAAAGCGGACCGCAGAAAGATCGGGCTTCTGTTCCTGCAATGCTTCATAGAAAGGAGAAAGGTTGTCCGGAATATCTCCGGCACCGTGGGTGGAGCTGATAATCAGCCAGATCCCCGAGGCAGATAAATCTTCCAACAGCGGACCGTGCAGCGTTTCGGTGGTAAAACCCGCCTCTTCCAGCTTTTCAGCCAGGTGTTCTGCTACATATTCGGCACCGCCGAGGGTGCTGCCGCTGATAAGAGTGATATCTGCCATAAACCACCACCTTTATTAAGAGTGGCGTATTGTACGCCGTGAACGCGTTGGGATCTACCTGTGGAAAAGTATGGGATTAAAAAAGCCGATTATGGCTTGATGGTACGCATGATCGGGTTTTGCAGGACGATCAATGTCTCGGTGGACTGAATTTCATCAATTGTTTGGATCTTGTTGATAAGTACATGCTGGAGAGCGTCGATCGAACGGCACATCACTTTTATAAAGATGCTGTAGTGGCCGGTTGTGTAATAGGCTTCAGTGACTTCATCAAGGCTTTCCAGCTTTGCCAGCGCGGAAGGGTAGTCTTTGGCGCTCTTTAATATAATGCCGATAAAGCAGCCTACGTCATAACCGAGCTGCTTCGGGCTGACATCAATACGCGCCCCGGTAATGATCCCCGCCTGCTTCATTTTCTCTACTCGAACGTGAATCGTCCCCGGACTGACGCCAAATTGTTTCGCCAGTTCGGCGTAAGCGGTGCGCGCATTGCCCATTAATGCTTCCAGGATGCCACGGTCCAGATTGTCGATCAGATAATTTTCCATAGGATTTTCTTATGCGGATTGATGATTCATTCTATTTTAGCCTTCTTTTTTAATGAATCAAAAGTGAGTTAGGCTTTTTATTGAATGATTATTGCATGTGTGTCGGTTTTTGTTGCTTAATCATAAGCAACAGGACGCAGGAGTATAAAAAATGAAAACCGCTTACATTGCCAAACAACGTCAAATTAGCTTCGTGAAATCTCACTTTTCTCGTCAACTGGAAGAACGTCTGGGGCTGATCGAAGTCCAGGCGCCGATTCTTAGCCGTGTGGGGGATGGCACGCAGGATAACTTGTCGGGCTGTGAAAAAGCGGTGCAGGTAAAAGTGAAAGCTCTGCCTGATGCCCAGTTCGAAGTGGTTCATTCACTGGCGAAGTGGAAACGTCAGACCTTAGGGCAACACGACTTCAGCGCGGGCGAAGGGCTGTACACGCACATGAAAGCCCTTCGCCCCGATGAAGACCGTCTTTCTCCGTTGCACTCGGTCTATGTTGACCAGTGGGACTGGGAACGCGTAATGGGCGACGGTGAGCGTCAATTCTCGACTCTGAAAAGCACGGTAGAGGCGATCTGGGCGGGAATTAAAGCAACCGAAGCTGCGGTTAGCGAAGAGTTTGGCCTGGCACCGTTCCTGCCGGATCAGATCCACTTCGTACACAGCCAGGAGTTACTGTCTCGTTATCCGGATCTTGATGCCAAAGGGCGTGAGCGGGCGATAGCGAAAGATCTTGGCGCGGTATTCCTTGTCGGGATTGGCGGCAAGCTGAGCGATGGTCATCGCCACGACGTGCGCGCACCGGATTATGATGACTGGAGCACCCCGTCAGAGCTGGGCCATGCGGGTCTGAACGGCGATATTCTGGTGTGGAACCCGGTACTGGAAGATGCGTTTGAGCTTTCCTCCATGGGGATCCGTGTAGATGCCGACACGCTGAAGCATCAACTGGCGCTGACCGGTGACGAAGATCGCCTGGAGCTGGAGTGGCATCAGGCGCTGCTGCGCGGTGAAATGCCGCAGACCATCGGCGGCGGTATCGGCCAGTCTCGTTTGACTATGCTGCTGCTGCAACTGCCGCATATCGGCCAGGTTCAGTGTGGAGTATGGCCAGCTGCTGTTCGCGAGAGCGTCCCTTCTCTGCTGTAATAATTTATCGCCGCCAGCGTCTGAGCAGGCGGCTTCGCATCCCGGTATCAAAGCGCCAGATATGATCGAAAATGCGCATGATGCCGGGTTTGCCGTGTGCCGACATCGCCACGGCATGAAAGCGATGCTGATGTACCCGCTGCAGCTCTTTCACTTTACTCGTCACGTCGTCAGGCAACCGCTGAGCGATAAAATCAGAAATCACCACCGCATCGGCATCAAACCATTCCCTGCTTTGCAAGCGTTCCATAATGGCGCGAAAACAACTGGCAAGATCGGTGCCGCCACGAAACTGCTGGCTTAAAAAACGGATTGCTTGTTCGATGCCTTGTGGGCCTGAAAGCTCATAACGGACGATCTCGGTGGAAAATAGCATAATATAGCAGCGCCGGTTTTCTGCGAGAGCAATGCGCATCAAGGCCAGGCAGAACGCTTTCGCACACTGTTCATTAAAGCCGCCCATTGAGCCGGAAGTATCCACACAGACAATAAACGGCCCGCGCGGCTGTTCATCGTAATCTTTATGTACCACCGGACGTTCGATCACTTTTTCACGCCACGACTCACCGTGCAGGCGATAGGTGAGCAACTGTTTTTCCACCAGCCGACGGTAAAACTCATACTCCAGTTCCGTTATCCCTAGTGTCGCCAGTTCTGGCGGCAGGAGACGTAAAATATCATCGCTTTGTTGCAGACCATCAACCTGCTCAGGAACCGTCGCCGGTTCGCGCACCATGGTGCGGAAGGTTTCCATCTGCGCATCGTTGCGCGGTATTGATTTGGCTTCCCGAGAACGCCCCAGCTGCTCTGCCAGGCGTTTCAGTTCCGGCTGTTCGTTAAGAAATTCACCGTATTTCACAATCAACTGATAGTCGCCACGTTTAAGCTGGCCGGCGCTCATATCCCACAGACGACCAGCTGCGGTATTGTTATCTGCGAGAATCGGTTCAAGTTGTCCGCTCAGCGTCATGCGTTCCTGAACTTCACTTAACAGTTGTTCGCGTTCTTCTTCTAATAGCTGTTGATTTAACGTCGTTGCTTGCACGATCAGACTTAAACGCCAACGCTGGAGAAAAAGTGTGTGTAACGCTGAAGTGATCGCGCTGTTAGCATCAACCAACTGTCGGGCTTGTTCTGCCCATGGGGAATTCAGACGATGCAGTAAGTCCAGGATCTGTGGTAGCTGCACAATAAACTGCGGCGTGGAGAGGAGCTGGCTTTGCTGATAGCACATCACCTCTTCGGTGAGTTCTGGCGGGACTCGGGCATCTTTCAGCCGACTGCGCAGCGCCTCACGCCAGCGGGGAACATCATCAGTGATTGCTGCCTTCAGGCGTGGGAATTTTTCAAAGAAGACTGCCAGCTGCGGTGAGGCCAGCAGCGCGATGATCATCTCTTCGATCAATCCCTCTTCGCTGACGGCCAGCATCACATTAAGCGTATCCAGCGTTAGCATTGTTGTGCCTGGCGAATCTGTGCACTGACATCCTGTAGGCTGGCTTCAATGCGACCTAACCAGTCGCCAGGGATAAACAGACATTTTTGCTGTTCGCTGAATAAAGCGTGTTGCTTACGCCAGTCGCTTTCAAGCTCTTCCAGTTGTTGTTTTATTTCACCTGGCAGACCTTCAGCCGATGAACCGGGAAGTGCCAGCGTACTGCCTTGTAAACTTACATCGCGTACAACAAGATGTTGGGCGCTATCCACTTCCAGATTCAATTTCTGGGCAAAGCCGATACCGTTCAGTTTGCCGCGAATTTCACCACCTTTACTCAGCCACTGTTCCAGCGCGTTACGCTCAAAGGAGATATGAACCACTTCCATATCATGCAATTTTAACGGTTTTTGCAGCAGCAGAGTCAGAGTGGAAGCAGTAACGTTAACAGGAAGTTGATACTGCTGACGACGGCTGAAAATGCCGCCCAGACGAATTACCGTTAAGGCTGTTTTATCGCTTTGTTGCTGCTGGAGTTGCAGGTGACGTTGCACAATCGCGCCAAGGCGAGTCAACATCCCTTGCTGTTGCCAGGCGTGACCGGTCATCAATACATCAATTTGTTGTTGTATCAAATTCAGGCTTTGCGCGTCATACCACAGGCAATCTTTCAGCAAAATGAGATCTACCGGGGCAACAGCACTGCGACCGCTAAAAAAGGCGCTGGCCTGTAATAATCGGATCGCTTTTTTCCAGCGACGATCCGAGACATAAGGCGCATCCGGTAATTTATCCAGTTGCTGGCGCAGCATAAAAATCAGCTCAAATACATGATCGGGCAGCGTAATTTCACCAATCTCTTTCTGCCAGCGTTCATATTCTTCATCTGTGACCTGCAAGGCATCAGGAACCGGATTGTCGTTTTCATCCTGTTGACTGGTCAGCATGGAGCGGAAATTCGCTTTATCCTGCACTTTATCTAACCACAGACGAATCAGCATGCGGTCATATAACGCTTCCAGACTGCTGTCTGCTTCCGGCAGCTCGTTGGAGGCCGCCACCAGCAGACGCATCGGGATTTTTTCTACGTGTGCACCGTTGCGGAACTGGCGCTCGTTAATGGCGGTGAGCAAGGTATTAAGAATTGCCGGGCCCGCTTTCCAGATCTCATCCAGAAAGACAATTTCTGCTTCCGGCAGGTAACCGCTGGTTAAACGTTCATAGCGCCCTTCATCTTTTAGCGCCTGAATAGAAAGGGGACCAAAAACTTCTTCCGGCGTGGAGAAGCGGGTCATCAGATATTCAAACGCGCGGGCATTCTGAAAGGCGAATTTTAAGCGCCGGGCGATCAAACTTTTGGCAATACCTGGCGGGCCAAGGAGGAACACACTTTCACCACTTAATGCCGCTAATAAACACAAGCGGATGGCGTGGCTACGTTCATAAAGCCCCTTTTCCAACGAACTGCTCAGGCGGGAAATTCTTTCCGCTAATAAATGAGGGTGAGCCATAATGAAGTGGCGTCCTTTCGTCAAAAGTTCTGCGTAAATTGCGAGTATAGACGTTTCTTGCTGGTGGCTAAAATAGTCTCAAAGGGGGGGTATTTTTCTTTGAGCCAGGTTAATGTGGCCGCATTTAGGAGTACGATTTTGCCGTTAATCGTGCATACTGTGCGCTTTTTTGTGGGCCAAGGGACTAAGCACACATTTCATATTTCAACGAAAGACTAGTCTATGAGCACTGATAATAAGCAATCATTGCCCGCGATTACCCTCGCGGCGATTGGAGTTGTCTACGGCGATATTGGTACCAGCCCGTTATATACACTTCGTGAATGTTTGTCCGGCCAGTTTGGTTTTGGCGTTGAACGCGATGCCGTGTTTGGCTTTTTATCGCTGATCTTCTGGCTGCTAATCTTTGTGGTTTCCATTAAATATCTCACCTTCGTGATGCGGGCAGATAACGCCGGTGAGGGGGGGATCCTGACGTTGATGTCGCTTGCCGGGCGTAATACGTCGGCGCGAACCACATCAATGCTGGTGATTATGGGGCTAATCGGCGGCAGCTTTTTCTATGGTGAAGTCGTCATAACACCCGCTATTTCGGTGATGTCAGCCATTGAAGGTCTGGAAATCGTCGCCCCGCAGCTGGATACCTGGATAGTTCCCCTCTCAATTATCGTTCTCACTTTATTATTTATGATTCAAAAACATGGCACGGCTATGGTCGGTAAGCTGTTTGCGCCGATCATGCTGACCTGGTTTTTGATTCTGGCAGGACTGGGGTTACGTAGCATTATTGCTAACCCGGAAGTGCTGCATGCGCTGAATCCAATGTGGGCGGTGCATTTCTTCCTTGAATACAAAACGGTTTCTTTTATTGCATTAGGGGCAGTGGTGTTGTCGATTACGGGGGTCGAGGCGCTGTATGCTGATATGGGGCACTTTGGTAAGTTCCCTATTCGCCTGGCGTGGTTCACCGTCGTATTACCTTCCTTGACCCTTAATTACTTCGGTCAGGGAGCGCTGTTGTTAAAGAACCCGGAAGCGATTAAGAACCCGTTCTTCCTGTTGGCACCGGACTGGGCGCTGATCCCGCTGCTGATCATCGCCGCACTGGCGACGGTAATTGCCTCGCAGGCGGTTATCTCTGGCGTCTTCTCATTGACGCGTCAGGCGGTACGTCTGGGATATTTGTCGCCGATGCGCATTATTCACACCTCCGAAATGGAGTCAGGGCAAATCTATATTCCGTTTGTGAACTGGATGCTCTATGTCGCGGTCGTGATTGTGATTGTCAGCTTTGAGCACTCCAGCAACCTGGCGGCGGCGTACGGGATTGCGGTGACCGGAACCATGGTGCTGACGTCTATTCTCTCGACTACCGTGGCACGTCAGAACTGGCACTGGAATAAGTATTTTGTTGCGCTGATCCTGATTGCTTTCCTTTGTGTCGATATTCCATTGTTCACCGCTAACCTCGATAAACTGCTCTCCGGCGGCTGGTTGCCATTGAGCCTCGGTACTGTGATGTTTATCGTGATGACCACCTGGAAGAGCGAGCGTTTCCGCTTGCTGCGGCGGATGCATGAACATGGTAACTCTCTGGAAGCGATGATTGCTTCGCTGGAGAAATCACCGCCTGTTCGCGTGCCCGGGACCGCGGTGTATATGTCGCGTGCAATCAACGTCATTCCCTTTGCGCTGATGCATAACCTTAAACATAACAAGGTATTGCATGAGCGGGTGATTCTGTTAACTCTGCGTACCGAAGACGCGCCATATGTCCATAATGTCCGTCGGGTACAGATTGAACAACTGTCGCCCACTTTCTGGCGCGTGGTGGCAAGTTATGGTTGGCGAGAAACGCCAAACGTGGAAGAAGTTTTCCACCGCTGCGGTCTGGAAGGATTAAGTTGCCGGATGATGGAAACCTCCTTCTTTATGTCGCATGAGTCGTTGATCATCGGCAAACGCCCGTGGTATTTGCGTCTGCGCGGCAAGCTGTACTTGCTGCTGCAACGTAATGCGCTGCGTGCACCAGATCAATTTGAAATTCCGCCAAACAGGGTTATCGAACTGGGTACTCAGGTCGAAATCTAACGCCAGACGCCTCCTTTCTCCATAAGGGGGCGTTTTTGTTTTCATGGTTAATCACCATGTAAAACGTTTCGAGGTTGATCACATTTCCGTAACGTCACGATGGTTTTCCCAACTCAGTCAGGATTAAACTGCGGGTCAGCGAAACGTTTCGCTGATGGAGAAAAAAATGAAAAAAGGCACCGTTCTTAATTCTGATATTTCATCGGTGATCTCCCGTCTGGGACATACCGATACGCTGGTGGTGTGTGATGCTGGTTTACCCATCCCCAAAAGTACAACGCGTATCGATATGGCATTAACCCAGGGTGTACCTTCTTTTATGCAGGTGCTGGGCGTCGTCACAAATGAAATGCAGGTCGAGGCTGCCATTATCGCGGAAGAGATCAAACAACATAATCCGCAACTCCACGAAACGTTGCTCACTCACCTTGAGCAGCTGCAAAAACACCAGGGAAATACCATTGAAATTCGTTACACCACGCATGAACAATTCAAACAACAAACCGCAGAAAGTCAGGCGGTAATTCGCAGCGGAGAATGTTCTCCGTATGCGAATATCATTCTCTGTGCTGGCGTGACGTTCTGAGGCCGTCATGGAAGCATTACTTCAGCTTAAAGGCATCGATAAAGCCTTCCCGGGCGTAAAAGCCCTCTCGGGCGCAGCGTTAAATGTCTATCCGGGCCGCGTGATGGCGCTGGTGGGCGAAAACGGCGCGGGTAAATCCACCATGATGAAAGTGCTTACTGGTATCTATGCTCGCGATGCCGGCACGCTTTTATGGCTGGGGAAAGAAACGACATTTACCGGGCCGAAATCTTCCCAGGAAGCCGGGATTGGGATTATCCATCAGGAACTGAACCTGATCCCGCAGTTGACCATTGCCGAAAACATTTTCCTCGGTCGTGAGTTTGTTAATCGCTTTGGCAAAATTGACTGGAAAACCATGTATGCCGAAGCGGATAAATTGCTGGCTAAACTTAACCTGCGCTTTAAAAGCGACAAGCTGGTGGGCGATCTTTCCATCGGTGACCAGCAAATGGTTGAAATCGCCAAAGTGCTGAGCTTTGAGTCGAAAGTCATCATTATGGATGAACCGACCGATGCGCTGACCGATACCGAAACCGAATCCCTGTTCCGCGTCATCCGCGAGCTGAAATCGCAAGGCCGCGGTATTGTCTATATCTCCCACCGCATGAAAGAAATCTTCGAGATTTGCGATGACGTTACCGTTTTTCGTGATGGGCAATTTATTGCTGAGCGCGAAGTGGCATCACTGACCGAAGATTCGCTGATTGAGATGATGGTGGGTCGCAAGCTGGAAGATCAATATCCGCACCTGGACAAAGCGCCGGGAGATATCCGCCTGAAAGTCGATAATCTCTGCGGACCTGGCGTTAACGATGTCTCTTTTACTTTACGCAAAGGCGAAATTCTTGGCGTCTCTGGTTTGATGGGCGCAGGTCGTACCGAACTGATGAAAGTGCTCTACGGCGCACTACCGCGCACCAGCGGTTACGTCACCCTGGATGGGCATGAAGTCGTTACCCGTTCACCGCAGGATGGCTTGGCAAACGGCATTGTGTATATCTCCGAAGACCGTAAACGTGACGGTTTAGTGTTGGGCATGTCAGTAAAAGAGAACATGTCGCTGACAGCGCTGCGCTACTTCAGCCGCGCTGGCGGCAGTTTGAAGCATGCCGATGAACAGCAGGCTGTGAGTGATTTCATTCGTCTGTTTAATGTGAAAACTCCGTCGATGGAACAGGCAATTGGTCTGCTTTCCGGTGGCAATCAGCAAAAAGTGGCGATTGCCCGCGGTCTGATGACACGCCCCAAAGTGTTGATCCTTGATGAACCTACCCGTGGCGTAGATGTCGGCGCGAAAAAAGAGATCTATCAACTGATTAACCAGTTCAAAGCCGATGGCTTGAGCATCATTCTGGTGTCATCGGAGATGCCAGAAGTATTAGGCATGAGCGATCGCATCATCGTCATGCATGAAGGGCATCTCAGCGGGGAATTTACTCGTGAGCAGGCCACCCAGGAAGTGTTAATGGCTGCCGCTGTGGGCAAGCTTAATCGCGTGAATCAGGAGTAAAAAAATGACAACCCAGACTGTCTCTGGTCGCCGTTATTTCACGAAAGCGTGGCTGATGGAGCAGAAATCGCTTATCGCTCTGCTGGTGCTGATCGCGATTGTCTCGACGTTAAGCCCGAACTTTTTCACCATCAATAACTTATTCAATATTCTCCAGCAAACCTCAGTGAACGCCATTATGGCGGTCGGGATGACGCTGGTGATCCTGACGTCGGGCATCGACTTATCGGTAGGTTCTCTGTTGGCGCTGACCGGCGCAGTTGCTGCATCTATCGTCGGCATTGCAGTCAATGCGCTGGTGGCTGTCGCTGCTGCTCTCGCGTTAGGTGCCGCAATTGGTGCGGTAACCGGGGTGATTGTAGCGAAAGGTCGCGTCCAGGCGTTTATCGCTACGCTGGTTATGATGCTTTTACTGCGCGGCGTGACCATGGTTTATACCAACGGTAGCCCAGTGAATACCGGCTTTACTGAGAACGCCGATCTGTTTGGCTGGTTTGGTATTGGTCGTCCGCTGGGCGTACCGACGCCAGTCTGGATCATGGGGATTGTCTTCCTCGCGGCCTGGTACATGCTGCATCACACGCGTCTGGGGCGTTACATCTACGCGCTGGGCGGCAACGAAGCGGCAACGCGTCTTTCTGGTATCAACGTCAATAAAATCAAAATCATCGTCTATTCTCTTTGTGGTCTGCTGGCATCGCTGGCCGGGATCATTGAAGTGGCGCGTCTCTCCTCCGCACAACCCACGGCGGGGACTGGCTATGAGCTGGATGCTATTGCTGCGGTGGTTCTGGGCGGTACGAGTCTGGCGGGCGGAAAAGGTCGCATTGTTGGGACGTTGATCGGCGCATTAATTCTTGGCTTCCTTAATAATGGATTGAATTTGTTAGGTGTTTCCTCCTATTACCAGATGATCGTCAAAGCGGTGGTGATTTTGCTGGCGGTGCTGGTAGACAACAAAAAGCAGTAATAACGACTACAGGACATCTTGAATATGAACATGAAAAAACTGGCTACCCTGGTTTCCGCTGTTGCGCTAAGCGCCACCGTCAGTGCGAATGCGATGGCAAAAGACACCATCGCGCTGGTGGTCTCCACGCTTAACAACCCGTTCTTTGTATCGCTGAAAGATGGCGCGCAGAAAGAGGCGGATAAACTTGGCTATAACCTGGTGGTGCTGGACTCCCAGAACAACCCGGCGAAAGAGCTGGCGAACGTGCAGGACTTAACCGTTCGCGGCACAAAAATTCTGCTGATTAACCCGACCGACTCCGACGCAGTGGGTAATGCTGTGAAGATGGCTAACCAGGCGAACATCCCGGTTATCACTCTTGACCGCCAGGCAACGAAAGGTGAAGTGGTGAGCCACATTGCTTCTGATAACGTACTGGGCGGCAAAATCGCTGGTGATTACATCGCGAAGAAAGCGGGTGAAGGTGCCAAAGTTATCGAGCTGCAAGGCATTGCTGGTACATCCGCAGCCCGTGAACGTGGCGAAGGCTTCCAGCAGGCCGTTGCTGCTCACAAGTTTAATGTTCTTGCCAGCCAGCCAGCAGATTTTGATCGCACTAAAGGTTTGAACGTAATGCAGAACCTGTTGACCGCTCATCCGGATGTTCAGGCTGTATTCGCGCAGAATGATGAAATGGCGCTGGGCGCGCTGCGCGCACTGCAAACTGCCGGTAAATCGGATGTGATGGTCGTCGGATTTGACGGTACACCGGATGGCGAAAAAGCGGTGAATGATGGCAAACTAGCAGCGACTATCGCTCAGCTACCCGATCAGATTGGCGCGAAAGGCGTCGAAACCGCAGATAAAGTGCTGAAAGGCGAGAAAGTTCAGGCTAAGTATCCGGTTGATCTGAAACTGGTTGTTAAGCAGTAGTTTTAATCAGGTTGTATGACCTGATGGTGACATAAATACGTCATCGACAGATGAACGTGTAATATAAAGAAAAGCAGGGCACGCGCCACCCTAACACGGTGGCGCATTTTATGGACATCCCGAATATGCAAAACGCAGGCAGCCTCGTTGTTCTTGGCAGCATTAATGCTGACCACATTCTTAATCTTCAATCTTTTCCTACTCCAGGCGAAACCGTAACCGGTAACCACTATCAGGTTGCATTTGGCGGCAAAGGCGCGAATCAGGCTGTGGCTGCTGGGCGTAGCGGTGCGAATATCGCGTTTATTGCCTGTACGGGTGATGACAGCATTGGTGAGAGCGTTCGCCAGCAGCTCGCCACTGATAACATTGATATTACTCCGGTCAGCGTGATCAAAGGCGAATCAACAGGTGTGGCGCTGATTTTTGTTAATGGCGAAGGTGAGAATGTCATCGGTATTCATGCCGGCGCTAATGCTGCCCTTTCCCCGGCGCTGGTGGAAGCGCAACGTGAGCGTATTGCCAACGCGTCAGCATTATTAATGCAGCTGGAATCACCACTCGAAAGTGTGATGGCAGCGGCGAAAATCGCCCATCAAAATAAGACTATCGTTGCGCTTAACCCGGCTCCGGCTCGCGAACTTCCTGACGAACTGCTGGCGCTGGTGGACATTATTACGCCAAACGAAACGGAAGCAGAAAAGCTCACCGGTATTCGTGTTGAAAATGATGAAGATGCAGCGAAGGCGGCGCAGGTACTGCATGAAAAAGGTATCCGTACTGTACTGATTACTTTAGGAAGTCGTGGTGTATGGGCTAGCGTGAATGGTGAAGGTCAGCGCGTTCCTGGATTCCGGGTGCAGGCTGTCGATACCATTGCTGCCGGAGATACCTTTAACGGTGCGTTAATCACGGCATTGCTGGAAGAAAAACCATTGCCAGAGGCGATTCGTTTTGCCCATGCTGCCGCTGCGATTGCCGTAACACGTAAAGGCGCACAACCTTCCGTACCGTGGCGTGAAGAGATCGACGCATTTTTAGACAGGCAGAGGTGACGCTTGGCTACAATGAAAGATGTTGCCCGCCTGGCGGGCGTTTCTACCTCAACAGTTTCTCACGTTATCAATAAAGATCGCTTCGTCAGTGAAGCGATTACCGCCAAAGTTGAAGCGGCGATTAAAGAACTCAATTACGCGCCATCAGCTCTGGCGCGTAGCCTCAAACTCAATCAAACACATACCATTGGCATGTTGATCACTGCCAGTACCAATCCTTTCTATTCAGAACTGGTGCGTGGCGTTGAACGCAGCTGCTTCGAACGCGGTTATAGTCTCGTCCTTTGCAATACCGAAGGCGATGAACAGCGGATGAATCGCAATCTGGAAACGCTGATGCAAAAACGCGTTGATGGCTTGCTGTTACTGTGCACCGAAACGCATCAACCTTCGCGTGAAATCATGCAACGTTATCCGACAGTGCCTACTGTGATGATGGACTGGGCTCCGTTCGATGGCGACAGCGATCTTATTCAGGATAACTCGTTGCTGGGCGGAGACTTAGCAACGCAATATCTGATCGATAAAGGTCATACCCGTATCGCCTGTATTACCGGCCCGCTGGATAAAACTCCGGCGCGCCTGCGGTTGGAAGGTTATCGGGCGGCGATGAAACGTGCGGGTCTCAACATTCCTGATGGCTATGAAGTCACTGGTGATTTTGAATTTAACGGCGGGTTTGACGCTATGCGCCAACTGCTATCACATCCGCTGCGTCCTCAGGCCGTCTTTACCGGAAATGACGCTATGGCTGTTGGCGTTTACCAGGCGTTATATCAGGCAGAGTTACAGGTTCCGCAGGATATCGCGGTGATTGGCTATGACGATATCGAACTGGCAAGCTTTATGACGCCACCATTAACCACTATCCACCAACCGAAAGATGAACTGGGGGAGCTGGCGATTGATGTACTCATCCATCGAATAACCCAGCCAACTCTTCAGCAACAACGATTACAACTTACTCCGATTCTGATGGAACGCGGTTCGGCTTAGATTTACGCTGTCTTTTGATCAAATTATTACCATCGGTTGTTTTCAGAAGCATGAACATTGCTGCTGAAGCAACAGTAATAATGCCCATTGTGATAAACGTATAGTGGAATTGTTCGACAGTCGTTGTGCCTTCCATTCCTTCATAAACGCGAAGGACGGCCGCACTTATAGCAACGCCTAAACTGATAGACAGTTGCTGCGTGACCGCCAGAACACTGTTACCGCTGCTGGCGTTGTCATCGGTCAGATCGGCAAGTGTGATGGTATTCATCGCGGTAAACTGCGTCGACATAGCCATCCCTAATATAAACAACGGCAAGATCAGCATCCATATCGCCATTGCCGGTGATTGCAAAGAGAACTGAGCGATCATTAGCCCAATAATCACCGTGATCCCCACTAATGTATGGCGATAGCCCAGACGACGTAAGACTTGGGTAACCATCGATTTTGCAATAATGGAACCTAACGCTGTCGGCGCCATCATACAGCCGGCAATAAACGCCTGATAACCAAATCCTACCTGTAACATCAATGGCATAAGGAACGGTACACAGCCGGTCCCCAGACGGGTTGCAATATTGCCTACGATACCGATCGAGAAAGTGCGGGTTTTAAATAAATCTAATGAAATTAATGGGTTTGGCGTGCGTCGTGCATGGAGAATATAGAGAAGCAGTAACCCGATGCTGGTGACAATTACCGTCAAGGCAATCCAGCTGGCGACAATCTTTTCCCCGAATAGCTCTATTCCGCTTGAGAAGAGAACAAGGCTGAGGCCAAACAACAAAAAGCCAGTGATATCGAATCTGCGTCGTGCGGTGGTGAAATTGGGCATATGTTTGCGCGCGTAAAGAAGGCCTGCAATACCTATGGGGATATTGATTAAAAATATCCAGTGCCAGGTTGCCCAGGTGACCAGCACGCCGCCAAGAACGGGGCCTAAAATTGGCCCCACCAGACCCGGCATGGCGACAAAATTCAATACTGGAAGAAGTTCATTACGAGGATAAGCGCGCAGTAAGGCCAGCCGAGCAACAGGCATCATCATTGCGCCGCCTATCCCCTGAATAACCCGGAAGACAACCAGCTGTGGTAGCGAATTAGAAAGTGCGCAGGCCAGAGAACCCAATGTGAACAGACTCACGGCAAGGGTAAAAATGCGACGCGTACCGAAGCGATCGGCTAGCCATCCGCTTACCGGAATAAGCATCGCCACCGTCAGCGTATAACTGATGATGGCTGATTGCATCGCGAGAGGAGAACGATTAAGGCTATGAGCGATTGCGGGTAAGGCGGTATTCAGAATAGTGGCATCAAGTGCCTGCATGAAGAAGGCCATCGCCGCGATCCACGGCAAACCCGCCATACTGCGCTTCTTTTTATCGCTCATTCAATGTCCTGTTATCGGGTTGTCACGTATCAGGTGAGCGTAGCAGCGCCTGACAAGCTTTAAATGCCGCGTCGCCATCGCTTTGGACAATCGCATCGACAATCGCCTGGTGCAGATCCAGCTTTATCACTGTGTCGCTGGTAATTGACGTGAAGTAAGTGTGATAAACCGAATGGAATAGCGAGGCGAATGAGGTCAAAAACGGATTGGCGCTCATTTCATAGATATGCTCATGCCAGGCCATATCTACTTCGATCCAGCGTTCACGGCGAAAGTTCTCTTTTAATGCCGCCATTTCGGCCATTAACGTATTGAGATGCGCCTTCTGTTCCGCGGTGCCAACCGTTGCAGCCAGTAGGCAAGCTTGCGGCTCCAGACAGATACGCATAACCAGAAAGTGATCGATGACCTGATGAAAGTTCTCTTCTGTCATCCACCAGGTAAGCAATTCCTGATCAAGAAAATTCCAGTTTGATTGTGGCATGACCCGGGTACCAATTCGCGGTCGCGGTAAAACCATCCCTTTTGCCGTTAACGTTTTGACCGCTTCGCGTACCGCTGTACGACTCACTCCAAATTGCTCGCCCAGCTCAATCTCACCAGGCAAAATGGTGCCGGGTTCATATTCACCTTTTAAGATGCGTTGCGCCAGCTTCTCAGCCAGAACATACGAAAGGTTTTTCTGTGCAGCTAACTGTTGTGCGCTTAAAGGCATTACTAATCTTCCTTTTTCTTTTTATTCCTCCTTAGTATGCCACCAGGAAGTGTGATTACGGTTGCAAAAACGGCAAATTGCTTGTTTTATGGCACATTAACGGGGCTTTTGCTGAAAAAATGCGCGGTCAGAAAATTATTTTAAATTTCCTCTTGTCAGGCCGGAATAACTCCCTATAATGCGCCACCACTG
>NZ_JAVUPQ010000045.1:0-35119 GCF_032029835.1 Escherichia sp. AM3
TTTCTCTTCAACCGAACCGGCTGTTTGTGTGAAGTGATTCACATCCGCCGTGTCGATGGAGGCGCATTATAGGGAGTTCTCCGCAGGCCGCAATAGAAAAATTGCAGAAAAATAACTGACTGCTGCATTCCCCAGCAAAACCCCGCTTTATACCTTTTTACGCACAGAGTTATCCACAATCATCAATGTAATTTCTGTATTTTTCCCACGGTAACCACTGTCAAAATTGTGATCACCATTGAAAGAGAAAAATTCGCGAGCGTTGCGCAAACGTTTTCGTTACAATGCGGGCGAAAAATAAGGATGCCCCGTTAGGGGCGTTAGCTGAGTTTTTCGCGAAAAATTCAGCTAACGCTCTCTGTAATAGTCAAATCCAGGGGATTTACCATGCAACAACGTCGTCCAGTCCGCCGCGCTCTGCTCAGTGTTTCTGACAAAGCCGGTATCGTCGAATTCGCCCAGGCACTTTCCGCACGCGGTGTGGAGCTGCTGTCTACAGGGGGCACTGCCCGTCTGTTAGCAGAAAAAGGTCTGCCGGTAACCGAAGTTTCCGATTACACCGGTTTCCCGGAGATGATGGATGGACGCGTGAAGACCCTGCATCCGAAAGTACATGGTGGCATTCTGGGCCGTCGCGGCCAGGACGATGCCATTATGGAAGAACATCAGATCCAGCCTATCGATATGGTGGTTGTTAACCTGTATCCGTTCGCCCAGACCGTGGCCCGTGAAGGTTGCTCGCTGGAAGATGCGGTTGAGAACATCGATATCGGCGGCCCAACGATGGTGCGCTCCGCCGCCAAGAACCATAAAGATGTCGCAATCGTGGTGAAGAGCAGCGACTATGACGCCATTATTAAAGAGATGGATGACAACGAAGGATCGCTGACGCTTGCAACCCGTTTCGACCTCGCCATCAAAGCCTTCGAACACACTGCCGCCTACGACAGCATGATTGCCAACTACTTCGGCAGCATGGTTCCGGCTTACCACGGTGAAAGCAAAGAAGCCGCCGGTCGCTTCCCACGCACGCTGAACCTGAACTTCATTAAGAAGCTGGATATGCGTTACGGCGAGAACAGCCACCAGCAGGCTGCCTTCTATATAGAAGAGAATGTGAAAGAAGCCTCCGTTGCTACCGCAACCCAGGTTCAGGGTAAAGCCCTCTCTTATAACAACATCGCCGATACCGATGCGGCGCTGGAGTGCGTGAAAGAGTTCGCCGAGCCGGCATGTGTGATTGTGAAGCACGCCAACCCTTGCGGCGTGGCTATCGGCAATTCCATTCTTGATGCTTACGATCGCGCGTACAAAACCGACCCAACCTCCGCATTCGGCGGCATCATTGCCTTTAACCGCGAGCTGGATGCGGAAACCGCACAGGCCATCATTTCTCGTCAGTTTGTCGAAGTGATTATTGCGCCGTCCGCCAGCGAAGAAGCCCTGAAAATCACCGCCGCCAAACAGAACGTACGCGTTCTGACCTGCGGTCAGTGGGGCGAGCGTGTTCCGGGCCTCGATTTCAAACGCGTGAACGGCGGTCTGCTGGTTCAGGATCGTGACCTGGGGATGGTCGGTGCGGAAGAACTGCGCGTGGTGACCAAACGTCAGCCGAGCGAACAGGAACTGCGTGATGCGCTGTTCTGCTGGAAGGTGGCGAAGTTTGTGAAATCCAACGCTATCGTCTATGCCAAAAACAATATGACTATCGGCATTGGCGCGGGCCAGATGAGCCGCGTGTACTCCGCAAAAATCGCCGGTATTAAAGCGGCCGATGAAGGCCTGGAAGTGAAAGGTTCCTCGATGGCTTCTGACGCGTTCTTCCCGTTCCGCGACGGTATTGATGCCGCCGCCGCTGCGGGCGTGACCTGCGTAATCCAGCCTGGCGGTTCTATCCGTGATGACGAAGTGATTGCCGCCGCCGACGAGCACGGTATTGCGATGCTCTTCACCGACATGCGCCACTTCCGCCATTAATGGAGCAATAGATGAAAGTATTAGTGATTGGTAACGGCGGGCGCGAGCACGCGCTGGCCTGGAAAGCGGCGCAGTCGCCGCTGGTTGAAACTGTTTTTGTTGCTCCGGGTAATGCAGGCACTGCGCTGGAACCCGCGCTACAGAACGTCGCTATCGGCGTAACCGATATCCCGGCGCTGTTGGATTTCGCACAAAACGAAAAGATTGATCTGACCATCGTCGGCCCGGAAGCGCCGCTGGTGAAAGGCGTGGTCGATACCTTCCGCGCCGCCGGGCTGAAAATCTTCGGCCCAACCGCAGGTGCGGCCCAACTGGAAGGCTCAAAAGCGTTTACCAAAGATTTCCTGGCCCGCCATAAGATCCCTACGGCGGAATACCAGAACTTCACCGAGGTAGAACCTGCGCTGGCGTATCTGCGTGAGAAAGGCGCGCCAATCGTCATTAAAGCGGACGGTCTGGCTGCCGGGAAAGGCGTTATCGTGGCGATGACGCTGGAAGAAGCGGAAGCGGCTGTTCACGATATGCTGGCGGGCAACGCTTTTGGCGACGCGGGTCATCGCATCGTTATCGAAGAGTTCCTCGATGGCGAAGAAGCGAGCTTTATCGTGATGGTGGACGGAGAGCATGTGCTGCCGATGGCTACCAGCCAGGATCACAAACGCGTAGGCGATAAAGATACCGGACCAAACACCGGCGGGATGGGCGCTTACTCCCCCGCGCCGGTAGTAACCGATGAAGTTCATCAGCGCACCATGGAACGTATCATCTGGCCAACCGTGAAAGGCATGGCGGCGGAAGGCAACACCTACACCGGTTTTCTCTACGCGGGCCTGATGATCGACAAACAGGGCAATCCGAAGGTTATCGAATTTAACTGCCGCTTTGGCGATCCGGAAACCCAGCCGATTATGCTGCGCATGAAGTCCGATCTGGTTGAGCTCTGCCTGGCAGCCTGTGAAGGGAAGCTGGACGAGAAAACATCCGAGTGGGATGAACGCGCTTCTCTCGGCGTGGTGATGGCTGCGGGTGGATATCCGGGCGATTACCGCACCGGTGATGTGATCCACGGCCTGCCGCTGGAAGAAGTAGAAGACGGCAAAGTGTTCCATGCAGGCACAAAACTGGCGGATGACGAGCAGGTAGTGACCAGCGGCGGGCGCGTACTGTGCGTCACCGCGCTGGGTCATACCGTGGCAGAAGCGCAGAAACGCGCTTATGCCTTAATGACCGATATTCACTGGGACGACTGCTTCTGCCGGAAAGATATCGGCTGGCGCGCCATCGAACGCGAGCAGAACTAACGCGACAGTTTTGCCAATAGCGTTTTGCGCGTGATCCCTAACTGACGGGCGGCTTCGGTTTTGTTGCCGCCCGTTTTCTCCAGCGCCGCCAGAATCACCTCTTTTTCCACTTCCACCAACGGCTGAATATCCTGACTTTGTCCCAGCGGGATCGGCGTACTGGCAATCGCCAGCGGCAGCTCGCGTTCGGAAATATATTCCCCGGTCAGCAGCACCACTGCCCGTTCCACCGCGTTTTCCAGCTCACGAATATTTCCCGGCCAGTCGTAATGAATCAACAGATCCATCGCCTGGGGCGTAAAACCTTTTACCGCCTTGCGATTACGCTCGGCAAAGCGCTGCAGAAAATGGCCAGCCAGCAGAGGGATATCTTCCCGCCGTTGCCGCAGCGATGGTACTTCAATCGCCACCACATTCAGGCGATAGTAGAGATCCTGGCGAAAACGCCCGGCATTCACCTCTGCGGCAAGATCGCGATGGGTCGCCGCAATCAGCCGGACATCAACCGAGATAATCTGGTTGCTACCGACACGCTGAACTTCGCGCTCCTGAATCGCACGCAGCAGACGCACCTGCATCATCGGCGAGATATCGCCAATTTCATCGAGAAACAGCGTGCCGCCGTCCGCCTCAACAAAGCGCCCTTCCCGGCGTTTATCGGCTCCAGTAAACGCCCCTTTTTCGTGACCGAACAATTCAGATTCCAGCAAGGATTCGTTGAGTGCCGCACAGTTGAGCGTTACCAGCGGTTTTTCGCTACGTGCGCTACTGGCGTGAATCGCCCTGGCGACCAGCTCTTTACCGGTGCCGGAATCGCCGTGGATCAGTACCGTGGCTTCCGATGGCGCGACGAGGGCGATTTCACTGAGCAGGTGTTGCATCGCCGGGCTTTTACCGACCATACCGAACTGGCTGGCAGTCACCGCAGGTGTTTCAGCATCAATACTGTGCGTATGCGCGAGCGCTTTTTCCAGCGTCGCCTGTAGGTTATCGAAATCCAGCGGCTTGATGAGATAATCCAGCGCCCCAGTTTTCAGTGCCTCTACCGCCGTCTCGACGCTGGAGTACGCAGTCATAATCAGCACCGGAATTGCCGGGTTTAACGCTTTGATCTCTTTCAGCGTGGCGATGCCGTCCATCTCCGCCATTCGCACATCGCAAAGCACAAGATCAAAAACCTGTTCCCGCACCTGCTCCAGCGCCTGTCGCCCGCTGTTCGCCAGCGCGACGTTATAGCCCCAGCCGCGCAGTAAAGCCTGCAAAATAGTGCAGTGGCTAATGTCATCATCCACCACCAGAATATCGATATTATCGTGCGTCATCCTTGTGGGTCCTTACGCGTAATATTGACCGGAAGCCAGAGGGTGAACGTTGAGCCTTTTCCCTCCTGGCTTGCGACCTGAATTGTACCACCGTGTTGTTCAACAATATTATGCACGACCGCCAGCCCCAATCCGGTGCCTTCGGCTTTGGTGGTGAAGTACGGAGTGAAGATGGCTTCAAGCTGATCTGCCGCAATTCCCTTACCGCTGTCGGTAACGCTGATTTTCACGCCCGCGCCGCTTTCGCTGACCGTCACGCTAATCACGCCATGCTGACCAATCGCCTGAATAGCATTGAGATAGAGATTCAACAGGACCTGAGTCAGCCTGTCCGGATCGGCCTGAATTTCCGGTAATGTGTCGTTGGCGGTAAAGCGTAACTGGATCTCCCGGCTGTTTGCATCCTGGCTTACCAGCTGTAATGAGTGGTTAATCAGCGTGTTGAGATCCACCGCCTGCAAAGCCAGATGCGTTGGCTTAACCAGTTCCAGCAACTCGCTTACCACGCGGTTTAAACGGTCGGCCTCTTTCGCCATCACCTGCGCCAGTTGATGCGCTTCTCCCCCTGCAGGCGCGCGCTCGGCAAAGTATTTCGCCAGTCCTTTAATCGAGGAAAGTGGGTTACGGATTTCGTGGGCAACGCCTGCCGCAAGATGCCCCAGCGCCACCAGCTTCTCTTTGCGCTTCATTTCATCTTGTAGAAGCTGGCGCGAGCGCAGATAGCGGCGATACCAGAAGAATGACAATACGCTTGCCAGCAAGACCGTCGCCAGGGCGAAGAGAATAATCAGGGTGTTTCTCTGCTCACGATCTTCGGCACTCACAATATTACTGGCGTCGAAAGCGATGAAAATTGCTTGTGGTGTCGCGGCATACTGCTGCATATGGCGCATCCGGTGCATTCCAGCAGCAAACATCGGTTGAAACTGGCGATAAATTTCCAGAACAGGCTCGCCGTCTGCGCTATCGATCCGCCGCCACGCTTCTTCATCTCCCGGATGTAACTGCTGCATTTCCTGAGGGGAATAAAGCTGTTTTCCCACCATGCCGGAGTTGCTATGCATCACGATTGTTCCTTGTTCATCCGTGACCGCAAACCAACGTACTCCAGGCTGCCCGGCCATTTCTTCCAGTAAGGCCTGCTGCTGCGCATGATGCATGCGCATCCCCATGCCGACGCGCGAGCCGGATTCAAGAGCGCGAATAAGTACACTGCCTTTTTCCAGCAGCGTTTGTCTGGCGGCGGCAGTCTCGCGCCCATAATCGCGAATCACCGTCACCGCAAACAACCCTACCAGCCCAACAATGACCACGGGGAGGATCGCGCTTAACCATTTAGCTAAGGAGTCTTTAGAACGTTGCATAAAACGCATCTTCTTCTTTGCCTGCTCATCCCTTTCTGACAGCAGAAATCATGCCATCTTTTATCAGCGCTTACCCTGCGCTGTAACACAAAGGCTTAAGTTTCAATGAGTAAAAATGACTCGCTACCCGCAGCAGGCGAGTCATTTTTACTCGTTTATCATGCCAGATTACCCGTCATATCAGCGTTTCATCGTTGGCACGGAAGATGCAATACCCGAAGTAAGACAACCACTGGAGGATTAACCATGAAACGGAACACGAAAATTGCCCTGGTAATGATGGCGCTTTCAGCAATGGCGATGGGATCGACATCTGCATTTGCTCACGGCGGACACGGTATGTGGCAGCAAAATGCCGCGCCTTTGACCAGCGAACAACAGACAGCGTGGCAGAAAATCCATAATGACTTTTACGCTCAAAGCAGCGCACTGCAACAGCAACTGGTGACGAAGCGTTATGAATACAATGCCCTGTTAGCCGCGAACCCACCGGATAGCAGCAAAATTAACGCGGTCGCCAAAGAGATGGAGAATTTGCGTCAGTCGTTAGATGAGTTACGGGTGAAACGAGATATCGCGATGGCTGAAGCGGGTATTCCGCGCGGAGCCGGAATGGGCATGGGCTACGGCGGCTGCGGTGGTGGCGGTCATATGGGTATGGGCCACTGGTAAATCAGAACGTTTTCTCGTTGGGTTGCCAGCGACAGAAATCAGAGTTTGCCACTAACAGTAATTGCGAACCTTCGGGCGCTTCCAGCCATGCCACGCTGACATCAACAGAAGAGCGGCTCTGGCGGCGCTCGATATGCGCTATCGCCTGCGAATCTAAATCAGGTTTAATGGTTTGCCCTTCGCAGGTGGTCACGGTCTGTTCCATCGCATGCCAGCGCCCCTGGCGCAGCACGACTCTCCCCTGACGTAAGGCATCGCTAATCTGGCGGATCTGATCAGCACGATAACGGTATAAATCGATTTGGTCGTTAGAAAGCTGCTGCTTTTCCCCATCGGATTCACGTTGCATAAAGCTCAGATCACCGCGATCGTCAAAACGCGCGCGAATATTCACCGGCGGTTTGCTGTAAACATTGATATTGATGAGCGTGAGGTTATCGCCCTGCCAGCGATACTCTCGCGTCGTGGTATCGCCACTGCGCCACGGGCTAAACACGGCAAGCAGATGCACATTATCGCCGCTGTCTTTTCGCCAGATGCGTACCGCGCCCTGGTCTTCAGCAAATCCACTGGCGGTAAAGGGAGGAAGTGAAGAGTTATGACTACAGGCAGTGAGAAGCAGAGCGCCAGCCAGCATCAATGATCGACGCCAGAAAGACAAAAGGGGTGAAACCACCCCTTCGTTAAAACTGTTCACTGCCACGCAATCTTACTTAACTGCGTCTTTCAGTGCCTTGCCAGAAACAAATGCCGGTACGTTAGCTGCGGCAATTTTGATTTCTTTACCGGTCTGCGGGTTGCGGCCAGTACGCTCAGCGCGGTGGTTCACTTTGAAGGTACCGAAACCAACCAGTTGTACAGCATCGCCTTCTTTCAGAGACTCAGTAATTGCAGCCAGAGTGGACTCCAGAGCAGCTTTAGCCTGGGTTTTGGACAGTTCTGCTTTCTCTGCAATTACATCAATCAGTTGAGTCTTGTTCATAAGTTATCCTTACAATGTGTTTATCGCTTGCTAAGCATCGAGTGCGACGGAAATGCCAGAATAGCACTCTCCTGCATACACGCACCGATAGCCACTTTTTTTCGCCCCCCAAATGTAGACCAGACGGGGGGCGAAAGGGAAGACTCCAGGTACGACAAATCAGGCGTTAAATCACGTTTTCTGGTCTTATTGCTGAAAAATTATACCAATATTGCTCTCACCCGCCTCACGCAGGTCTGCCCTAAGGCCTTTTATCAGCTCGATATCGCGTTCTTCGCACTCAGCTAAAAGTCGGAATATTTCCCACTGAATGTCCCATTCTTGCTCTACAGCTGGGTTTTCTTTAAGCTCTTCATCGCTCATTTCGCGACCAGCCTGAGTCATTTCCAGCATCGCAACGGTCGTGATGGAGGTCTTACTCACTTCCACCGCGTGTTCGAGCGTTTCACCACTCAAACGCGAATGGACCAGTTCACTTAACGCCACGCAGGCATCGATTGCCGGATAAACGCCGTACAGATCGAAATCGTCGGCTGAAGGAATCGCTTCTTCAAATTTCTCCAGTTGGCTGTCGAAATTTACTTTTGCGTCTTTAACGGTCAGCGTTTCCCAGATGAGATCGAGAATGCGACGGTAAATTTGCCCATCACCAAAACCGGTTTGCTGGCAGAACATGGCGTAATTGGGGTACATGCGTTCGCATAAGCAAGCCATGAAAGTGACATGCTGCCAGCTTTCCAGGCGCTCCAGACGCAGATGAATTGGGTTTTGTAACATGTTGAGTTCTCAAATACGGAAATTATCCGCAGTTTACCTGAATTAGGGCTGATTTGCTGTATAGCGCACGAACGCCGGACGTTCCGAGGCCACCGCGTCCGCCCAGCGCGTTGGCTCCGGCAGACGATAGCCTTTCATGCAGCGTTGTACCCACGCCAGCGCGCTGTCCACGCTGACCCGATGGCCGGTAGCGATAAACAACGGGTTACAGCGCGCTTTGCTGCGCCAGACCCAGGCCAGCTGCTCGCCTTTATCCATCAGTGGGGCCAGCGCGCCCGGTTCGCTGGAGAGCGGTTCGAATTTACCGCAGAGCCGTTTTTTCGCCACGCCAATGGTCGGCACATCCACCAATAAGCCAAAATGGCTGGCGACGCCAAGACGGCGAGGATGCGAGATCCCATGACCATCGACAAACACTAAATCCGGCTTTTGCGACAGCATCTCCCACGCTGCCAGCAGCGCAGGATATTCGCGGAAGGAAAGAAAACCTGGAATGTAAGGCATGGTGGTGGCGATGCGGGCAACTTTATACTCGACCAGCTCAAGCGAGGGATATTTCAGCAGCACCATCGCCGCTCGCGTCACTTCTCCGCCCTGCTCAAACCCGACATCGGCTCCGGCGATCAGATCCGGTGGATCTTTATCGAGTCGATCCTCGCGGATCACAGAAGAAGCCAGTTCGATTTGTTGAGCGCGTAATGACGCGAGATCCATAATCACTCCTTAGCGGTGATACTGTTCAGACAGTCGATGCACTGCCTCCACGAACACGCCAGCATGTTCTGGCGGCACATCCTGATGAATGCCGTGACCAAGGTTAAAGACATGACCTTCGCCGTGACCGAAACCTGCAAGTATAGTCGCTACTTCTTCTTCAATGCGGGCAGGCGGCGCGTACAGCATCGACGGATCCATATTACCCTGCAACGCGACTTTATTGCCCACACGGCGGCGCGCATCGGCGATGTCCGTTGTCCAGTCGAGGCCCAGCGCATCGCAACCGGTTTCTGCCATGGCTTCCAGCCACTGTCCGCCGCCTTTGGTAAACAGCGTGACCGGTACGCGGCGACCGTCGTTTTCACGCAGTAAACCATCAACAATTTTATGCATGTAATAGAGCGAGAACTGTTGATAATCGCGCCCGGTAAGCACGCCGCCCCAGGTGTCGAAAATCATCACTGCCTGAGCACCGGCTTTAATCTGCGCATTCAGATACAAAGTGACGCTTTTCGCCAGTTTATCGAGCAGAGCGTGCATCGCCTGCGGATCGGCATACATCATTTTTTTGATCACGGTGAAGGCTTTGCTGCTGCCGCCTTCCACCATGTAGGTCGCCAGCGTCCACGGGCTGCCGGAAAAACCAATCAGCGGCACTTCGCCTTTCAGTTCGCGACGAATGGTACGCACCGCGTTCATCACGTAACCCAGTTCATCTTCCGGGTCCGGAATTGGCAGTTTATCGACGTCAGCTTTGCAGGTGACTGGCGAGGTAAAACGCGGACCTTCTCCGGCTTCAAAATAGAGCCCTAACCCCATCGCGTCCGGCACGGTGAGGATATCGGAAAAGAGGATCGCCGCATCCAGCGGGTAGCGACGCAGCGGTTGCAAAGTCACTTCGCACGCCAGCTCGGCGTTTTTGCACAGCGACATAAAATCGCCTGCCTGGGCGCGCGTGGCTTTATATTCCGGTAGATAGCGACCCGCCTGGCGCATCATCCATACTGGAGTGACATCAACGGGCTGGCGCAGCAGCGCCCGCAGATAACGATCGTTTTTAAGTTCGGTCATTTTGGCTGTTCCTTAGTGCGTCAGGCGGTCAGTGTATCATCACTCATACTCTGCCCGACACATCGCCACCGTATCTTCTATCAGACGGCGCGCTACGGTGCCGGGCGGCGGGAGTAACGGCAAATCGTCATAGCGATACCAGTTCGCCTCGAGCAATTCTTTCGGGTCGATCACGATGTCGCCGCTGTCATATTCCGCCATAAACGCGGTCATTAAAGACTGAGGAAACGGCCACGGCTGAGAAGTCACGTAACGCAAGTTTTTAACTTTAATTCCGCTCTCTTCCATCACTTCCCGCGCGACTGCCTGCTCGAGGGTTTCGCCCACTTCGACGAATCCGGCAAGTACTGTATGGACACCGTTACGATGGCGGGTATGCTGGGCGAGGAGGATCGAATCATCGCGACGGATGGCAACAATAATGCAGGGGGCGATTTGCGGGTAGTAACGCTCACGGCAATGGCTGCACAGCATCGCCCATTCGGTTTTGCTCGGATACATTTCATGCCCGCAGTAACCACAGTATTTATGCGATCGGTAAAACTCCGCCAGTTGTACGCCTCGTCCGGCCAGTTGAAACAGCCCAACATCGAGATCAATGACCTGACGTACCGACCCCATATCGTGACGCCGCTGCTGTTGTACTAACCAAACAGGTTCCCCCTGCCATTCGCCGATTTGTAGTGCGCGCTGACCCACAAGATCGAAATTTGCCGCTTCGCCATATGGCAATTCTCCCTTCGGCAACCATAATTTTTGTTCATGGCTGACGACCCACCAGCCGTGATCTAATTTTTCAATTATACGATCCATAGCTCTTGCACTACCTTTGCATCACTGGCATGTTTAACATGGTTTTTACATTTCTCACTGAGCAGTTTTTGAATACAAACTTGCGGAGTCAATCATGCTTAACCAGCTCGATAACCTGACGGAGCGCGTCAGAGGAAGTAACAAACTGGTTGATCGCTGGCTACATGTACGTAAGCATCTGCTCGTGGCTTACTACAATCTGGTTGGCATTAAGCCTGGCAAAGAATCGTACATGAGGCTAAACGAAAAAGCCCTTGATGATTTTTGTCAGAGCCTGGTCGATTACTTGTCTGCCGGACATTTCAGTATTTATGAGCGCATTCTTCATAAGCTGGAAGGCAACGGGCAACTCGCGCGCGCCGCGAAGATTTGGCCGCAACTCGAAGCCAATACTCAACAGATTATGGATTACTACGATTCCAGTCTGGAAACCGCCATCGATCATGATAATTACCTTGAGTTTCAACAGGTTTTATCTGACATCGGCGAGGCGCTGGAAGCGCGCTTTGTGCTGGAAGATAAGCTGATTCTGCTGGTGCTTGACGCCGCCCGCGTCAAACATCCTGCTTGAGTTCTGCGCTGTTAACGCGTAATTTACATTCAATGCCCCATTTGCGGGGCTAATTTCTTGTCGGAGTGCCTTAACTGGCTGAGACCGTTTATTCGGGATCCGCGGAACCTGATCAGGCTAATACCTGCGAAGGGAACAAGAGTTAATCTGCTATCGCATCGCCCCTGCGGCGATCGTCTCTTGCTTCATCCGTCGTCTGACAAGCCACGTCCTTAACTTTTTGGAATGAGCTATGTCTGCAACAAAACTGACCCGCCGCGAACAACGCGCCCGGGCCCAACATTTTATCGACACCCTGGAAGGCACCGCCTTTCCCAACTCAAAACGCATTTATATCACTGGCACACACCCCGGCGTGCGCGTGCCGATGCGTGAGATCCAGCTTAGCCCGACGCTAATTGGCGGTAGCAAAGAACAGCCGCAGTACGAAGAAAACGAAGCGATTCCGGTCTACGACACCTCCGGCCCGTATGGTGATCCGCAGATTGCCATTAACGTGCAGCAAGGGCTGGCAAAACTACGCCAGCCGTGGATCGATGCGCGCGGCGATACCGAAGAACTTACCGTGCGCAGTTCCGATTACACTAAAGCGCGGCTGGCAGATGATGGCCTCGACGAACTGCGTTTTAGCGGCGTACTAACACCAAAACGCGCCAAAGCAGGACGCCGTGTCACCCAACTGCACTACGCCCGCCAGGGCATCATCACGCCGGAAATGGAATTCATCGCCATCCGCGAGAATATGGGCCGCGAGCGCATCCGTAGCGAGGTTTTACGCCACCAGCATCCGGGAATGAGCTTTGGCGCACATCTGCCGGAAAATATCACTGCGGAATTTGTCCGTGATGAAGTTGCTGCCGGACGTGCGATTATCCCGGCCAACATTAATCATCCGGAATCGGAGCCGATGATTATTGGTCGCAATTTCCTGGTAAAAGTTAACGCCAATATCGGCAACTCGGCGGTCACCTCTTCCATCGAAGAAGAAGTGGAAAAGCTGGTATGGTCCACCCGCTGGGGAGCGGATACGGTGATGGATCTCTCCACCGGTCGCTATATTCACGAAACCCGCGAGTGGATTTTGCGTAACAGCCCGGTGCCGATCGGTACAGTGCCGATCTACCAAGCGCTGGAGAAGGTTAACGGGATCGCCGAAGATCTTACCTGGGAAGCGTTCCGCGACACGCTGCTGGAACAGGCCGAGCAAGGTGTGGATTACTTCACTATCCATGCGGGCGTACTGCTGCGCTATGTGCCGATGACCGCGAAACGCCTGACCGGTATCGTCTCTCGCGGCGGTTCGATTATGGCGAAATGGTGCCTCTCCCATCATCAGGAAAATTTCCTCTATCAACACTTCCGCGAAATTTGTGAAATCTGTGCCGCTTATGACGTTTCGCTGTCGCTGGGCGACGGTCTGCGCCCCGGTTCTATTCAGGACGCCAACGATGAAGCGCAGTTTGCCGAGCTGCATACGCTGGGCGAACTGACCAAAATTGCCTGGGAATATGACGTGCAGGTGATGATTGAAGGCCCAGGCCACGTGCCGATGCAGATGATCCGCCGCAATATGACCGAGGAGTTAGAGCACTGCCACGAAGCGCCGTTTTACACTCTGGGGCCGCTAACTACCGATATTGCGCCGGGCTATGACCACTTCACGTCGGGGATTGGTGCGGCGATGATTGGCTGGTTTGGCTGCGCGATGCTCTGTTACGTAACGCCAAAAGAGCATCTGGGTCTGCCCAATAAAGAAGATGTTAAGCAGGGGCTTATCACCTATAAGATTGCCGCCCACGCCGCTGACCTGGCGAAAGGGCATCCGGGCGCGCAAATTCGCGATAACGCCATGTCGAAAGCCCGCTTCGAATTTCGCTGGGAAGACCAGTTTAATCTGGCCCTCGACCCGTTTACCGCCCGCGCTTGTCACGATGAAACCCTGCCGCAAGAGTCAGGTAAAGTCGCCCATTTTTGCTCCATGTGTGGGCCGAAATTCTGCTCGATGAAAATCAGCCAGGAAGTGCGTGATTACGCCGCCACGCAAACTATTGAAATGGGAATGGCGGATATGTCGGAGAACTTCCGTGCCAGAGGCGGAGAAATCTACCTGCGTAAGGAGGAAGCGTGATGTATCAGCCTGATTTTCCTCCTGTACCTTTTCGTTCAGGACTGTACCCGGTGGTGGACAGCGTACAGTGGATCGAACGTCTGTTGGATGCAGGCGTACGTACTCTCCAGCTACGCATCAAAGATCGGCGCGATGAAGAGGTGGAAGCCGATGTCGTGGCGGCAATTGCGCTGGGCCGCCGCTATAACGCGCGATTGTTTATCAACGATTACTGGCGGCTGGCGATCAAGCATCAGGCGTATGGCGTCCATTTGGGGCAGGAAGATTTGCAAGCCACCGATCTCAATGCCATCCGCGCGGCAGGCCTGCGGCTGGGCGTTTCGACACATGACGATATGGAAATCGACGTCGCGCTGGCAGCACGCCCCTCTTATATCGCGCTGGGACATGTGTTCCCGACGCAAACCAAACAGATGCCTTCTGCACCGCAGGGGCTGGAACAGCTGGCACGGCATGTTGAGCGACTGGCGGATTATCCCACCGTGGCGATTGGCGGTATCAGTCTGGCACGCGCGCCTGCGGTGATAGCAACGGGTGTCGGCAGTATCGCCGTCGTCAGCGCCATTACTCAAGCCGCAGACTGGCGTTTGGCAACGGCACAGTTGCTGGAAATTGCAGGAGTTGGCGATGAATGACCGTGACTTTATGCGTTATAGCCGCCAAATCCTGCTCGACGATATCGCTCTGGACGGGCAGCAAAAACTGCTCGACAGCCAGGTGCTGATTATCGGTCTGGGCGGGCTGGGTACACCTGCTGCGCTGTACCTGGCGGGCGCTGGCGTCGGGACGCTGGTACTGGCAGATGACGACGATGTGCATTTAAGCAATCTGCAACGACAAATCCTCTTTACCACTGAAGATATCGATCGCCCGAAATCGCAGGTCAGCCAACAGCGACTGACACAGTTGAATCCCGACATTCAACTGACAGCATTACAACAACGGTTAACGGGTGAGGCGTTAAAAGATGCGGTTGCACGGGCCGATGTGGTGCTCGACTGTACCGACAATATGGCGACTCGCCAGGAGATTAATGCCGCCTGCGTGGCACTCAACACGCCGCTTATCACCGCCAGCGCGGTCGGATTTGGCGGTCAGTTGATGGTACTGACGCCGCCCTGGGAGCAGGGGTGTTACCGCTGCCTGTGGCCAGATAACCAGGAGCCAGAACGCAACTGCCGCACGGCGGGCGTGGTTGGCCCGGTGGTCGGGGTTATGGGCACTTTGCAGGCACTGGAAGCCATTAAGTTATTAAGCGGTATAGAGACACCTGCGGGAGAACTCCGACTGTTCGACGGTAAATCGAGCCAGTGGCGCAGCCTGGCGTTGCGCCGCGCCAGTGGTTGCCCGGTATGCGGAGGAAGCAATGCAGATCCTGTTTAACGATCAAGCGATGCAGTGCGCCGCCGGGCAAACTGTTCACGAACTACTGGAGCAACTCGACCAACGACAAGCGGGCGCGGCTCTGGCGATTAATCAGCAAATCGTCCCGCGTGAGCAGTGGGCGCAACATATCGTGCAGGATGGCGACCAGATCCTGCTTTTTCAGGTTATTGCAGGGGGTTGAAATGTTACGTATTGCGGACAAAACGTTTGATTCACATCTGTTTACCGGCACAGGGAAATTCGCTTCTTCACAACTGATGGTGGAGGCGATCCGCGCTTCCGGCAGCCAGCTGGTGACACTGGCGATGAAACGTGTCGACTTGCGCCAGCACAACGACGCTATCCTCGAACCGCTTATCGCGGCGGGTGTGACCCTGCTGCCAAATACATCCGGGGCGAAAACAGCGGAAGAAGCCATTTTCGCCGCCCATCTGGCTCGTGAAGCGTTAGGCACAAACTGGTTAAAATTAGAGATTCACCCTGACGCCCGCTGGCTGTTGCCCGATCCCATCGAAACCCTGAAAGCCGCCGAAACGCTGGTACAACAGGGATTTGTCGTGCTGCCTTACTGCGGGGCCGATCCGGTATTGTGTAAACGTCTGGAAGAAGTCGGCTGTGCAGCGGTGATGCCGCTCGGCGCGCCGATTGGCTCGAATCAGGGACTGGAAACCCGCGCCATGCTGGAGATTATTATCCAGCAGGCCACAGTGCCGGTGGTTGTCGATGCTGGCATCGGCGTTCCCAGCCATGCCGCGCAGGCGCTGGAAATGGGGGCCGACGCGGTGTTAGTGAATACGGCGATTGCCGTCGCGGACGATCCCGTCAACATGGCGAAGGCATTTCGTCTGGCGGTAGAAGCAGGCCTACTGGCACGTCAGTCCGGACCGGGCAGCCGCAGTTATTTTGCTCATGCCACCAGCCCGCTGACCGGATTTCTGGAGGCATCGGCATGAAAACCTTCAGCGATCGCTGGCGACAACTGGACTGGGACGACATCCGCCTGCGTATCAACGGCAAAACGGCTGCTGACGTAGAGCGGGCGCTAAATGCCTCGCAACTCACCCGCGACGACATGATGGCGCTGTTATCGCCTGCCGCCAGTGGCTATCTGGAACAACTGGCCCAACGGGCGCAGCGTCTGACCCGTCAGCGATTTGGCAACACAGTTAGTTTCTACGTCCCGTTTTATCTTTCCAATCTTTGCGCTAACGACTGCACGTACTGTGGATTTTCCATGAGTAATCGCATCAAGCGCAAAACGCTGGATGAAGCGGATATTGCCAGGGAAAGTGCCGCTATACGGGAGATGGGCTTTGAACATCTGCTGTTAGTCACTGGTGAACATCAGGCGAAAGTGGGGATGGATTACTTTCGTCGTCATCTCCCTGCCCTTCGTGAACAGTTCTCTTCACTACAGATGGAAGTGCAACCGCTGGCGGAGACGGAATACGCCGAGTTAAAGCAACTTGGTCTGGATGGCGTGATGGTTTATCAGGAGACATATCACGAGGCGACTTATGCCCGCCATCATCTGAAAGGCAAAAAACAGGACTTCTTCTGGCGGCTGGAAACGCCGGATCGGCTGGGGCGTGCGGGGATTGATAAGATAGGCCTCGGCGCGCTAATTGGCCTTTCCGACAACTGGCGCGTTGACAGCTATATGGTTGCCGAACATTTGCTATGGCTGCAACAGCATTACTGGCAAAGCCGTTACTCTGTCTCCTTTCCGCGCCTGCGCCCGTGTACTGGCGGCATTGAGCCTGCGTCGATTATGGATGAACGCCAGTTAGTGCAAACCATCTGCGCCTTCCGACTGCTTGCACCGGAGATTGAACTGTCACTCTCCACGCGGGAATCACCGTGGTTTCGCGATCGCGTTATTCCGCTGGCGATCAATAACGTCAGCGCCTTCTCGAAAACGCAGCCAGGTGGCTATGCCGATAATCACCCCGAGTTGGAACAGTTCTCACCGCACGACGATCGCAGACCGGAAGCGGTTGCTGCCGCGTTAACCGCTCAGGGTTTGCAGCCGGTATGGAAAGACTGGGACAGCTATCTGGGACGCGCCTCGCAAAGACTATGAGACGGAATGTAAGAACGTAAATTTATTCCGAGCCGCTACGGAAGATGAAAAACGCAAGGTTGTTGAAAGCGTTGTGTTTTTTTATGGTAGTGCCGTCAGCAGGAATGTTGTCCAGGGCGAAAAGCTTCTTCCTCGTTTCGCCCTGCCTTTCTTAATATTTTCCGTGAAGAATTTGCCCTCTGAATAACACCCATAAAAAAACCCGCCGAAGCGGGTTTTTACGTTATTTGCGGATTAACGATTACTCGTTATCAGAACCGCCCAGACCTGCGTTCAGCAGTTCTGCCAGGCTGGCAGATGCGTCTTCTGCAGTCACCTGCGGTGCAGCCGGAGCTTCACCCGCAGCACGGCGACGCATACGATCCTGGTGGTACGCGTAACCGGTACCGGCCGGGATCAGACGACCCACGATAACGTTCTCTTTCAGGCCGCGCAGTTCGTCGCGTTTGCCCGCAACGGCTGCTTCGGTCAGCACGCGAGTCGTCTCCTGGAACGATGCCGCGGAGATGAAGGACTCGGTTGCCAGAGACGCTTTGGTGATACCCAGCAGATCGCGGGAGTAAGTTGCACCCACTTTGCCGTTCGCTTCCAGTTCGCGGTTTGCGATCTTGACGCGAGAGTATTCAACCTGTTCGCCTTCCAGGAAGTCGGAGCTACCCGCGTTAACGATGGTAGCTTTACGCAGCATCTGACGAACGATAACTTCGATGTGTTTATCGTTAATCTTAACGCCCTGCAGACGGTATACGTCCTGTACTTCGTTAACGATGTAACGAGTAACAGCATGAACACCACGCAGACGCAGAATGTCGTGCGGCGCTTCCGGACCGTCGGAAATTACGTCACCACGTTCTACACGTTCACCTTCGAACACGTTGAGCTGACGCCATTTCGGAATCATCTCTTCGTACGGATCGCTACCGTCTACCGGGGTGATAACCAGACGACGTTTACCTTTGGTTTCTTTACCGAAGGAAACGATACCGCTGATTTCAGCCAGGATTGCCGGCTCTTTCGGACGACGTGCTTCGAACAGATCCGCAACGCGCGGCAGACCACCGGTGATGTCCTTGGTACCGCCGGATTCCTGCGGAATACGCGCCAGGGTGTCACCAGAGCTGATCTGTACGCCATCTTCCAGCTGAACAATCGCTTTACCCGGCAGGAAGTACTGCGCAGGCATATCGGTACCTGGGATCAGAACGTCGTTACCCTGAGCATCAACGATTTTCAGTGCCGGACGCAGATCTTTACCACCTGCGGTACGTTCTGCGGAATCCAGAACCACCAGCGAAGACAGACCGGTCAATTCGTCGGTCTGACGCGTAATGGTCTGGCCGTCGATCATGTCAGTAAAGCGTACAAAACCGCTTACTTCGGTGATAACCGGCATGGTGTGCGGGTCCCAGTTTGCAACGGTTTCGCCGCCAGCAACCTGTTCGCCATCGCCTTTCGCCAGTACCGCACCGTAAGGTACTTTGTAGCTTTCTTTGGTACGACCGAATTCGTCGATCAGTTTCAGTTCGGTATTACGGGAAGTGATAACCAGTTTACCGCTGGAGTTCACAACCGACTTCACGTTGCTGAGCTTGATGCTACCTTTGTTTTTCACCTGGATGCTGGATTCAGCAGCCGCACGAGATGCCGCACCACCGATGTGGAACGTACGCATGGTCAGCTGTGTACCCGGTTCACCGATGGACTGTGCCGCGATAACACCGATTGCTTCACCTTTGTTGATGATGTGGCCACGCGCCAGGTCACGACCGTAGCAGTGCGCACATACACCAAAGTCGGTGTCACAAGATACAACAGAACGTACTTTAACCGCGTCGACAGAGTTCTCTTCCAGCAGGTCACACCACTGTTCGTGCAGCAGCGTGTTGCGCGGAACGAGGATATCAGCAGTACCCGGCTTCAGAACGTCTTCAGCAGTTACACGACCCAGTACGCGATCGCGCAGCGGCTCTTTAACGTCACCACCCTCGATAACCGGAGTCATCATGATACCTTCATGGGTACCACAATCGTCTTCGGTAACCACCAGGTCCTGCGCCACGTCAACCAGACGACGAGTCAGGTAACCGGAGTTCGCAGTTTTCAGTGCGGTATCCGCCAGACCTTTACGAGCACCGTGGGTGGAGATGAAGTACTGGAGTACGTTCAGACCTTCACGGAAGTTCGCGGTGATTGGCGTTTCGATGATGGAGCCATCCGGCTTCGCCATCAGACCACGCATACCAGCAAGCTGACGAATCTGTGCCGCAGAACCACGCGCACCGGAGTCGGCCATCATGTAGATGCTGTTGAAGGAAACCTGCTTCTCTTCCTGACCGTCACGGTTAATAACGGTTTCAGTTTGCAGGTTATCCATCATCGCTTTGGATACACGATCGTTCGCCGCAGCCCAGATATCGATAACTTTGTTGTAGCGTTCGCCCGCAGTTACCAGACCAGACTGGAACTGCTCCTGAATTTCAGCAACTTCTGCTTCTGCCTCGGAGATGATTTCGTGTTTCTTCTCCGGGATGACCATGTCATCGATACCAACAGATGCACCAGAACGCGCTGCATAGGCGAAGCCGGTGTACATGATCTGGTCCGCAAAAATAACGGTCGGTTTCAGACCGAGAATGCGGTAGCAGGTGTTCAGCATTTTGGAGATTGCTTTTTTACCCAGCGCCTGGTTGACGATGGAGTAAGGCAGACCTTTCGGTACAATCATCCACAGAATGGCACGGCCAACAGTCGTGTCTTTCAGGCTGGTTTTCGCTACTAATTCACCGTTAGCATCTTTTTCATACTCGGTGATACGCACTTTAACGCGCGCATGCAGAGAAGCCAGACCAGAGCGATACAGACGTTCTGCTTCTTTCGGGCCAGTCAGCACCATGCCTTCGCCTTTGGCGTTAACACAGTCACGGGTCATGTAGTACAGACCCAGTACAACGTCCTGAGACGGAACGATGATTGGTTCGCCGTTCGCCGGGGACAGGATGTTGTTGGTAGACATCATCAGCGCACGCGCTTCCAGCTGGGCTTCCAGCGTCAGCGGTACGTGAACAGCCATCTGGTCACCATCGAAGTCGGCGTTATATGCCGCACAAACCAGCGGGTGCAGCTGGATAGCTTTACCTTCGATCAGTACCGGTTCAAATGCCTGGATACCCAGACGGTGCAGAGTCGGTGCACGGTTCAGCAGTACCGGGTGTTCGCGGATAACTTCGTCCAGGATATCCCAAACGACAGCTTCTTCGCGCTCAACCATTTTCTTCGCAGCTTTAATGGTGGTAGCAAGACCACGCAGTTCCAGCTTGCCGTAGATGAACGGTTTGAACAGCTCCAGTGCCATTTTCTTCGGCAGACCGCACTGATGCAGACGCAGGTATGGACCTACGGTGATTACAGAACGACCGGAGTAGTCAACACGCTTACCGAGTAGGTTCTGACGGAAACGACCCTGTTTACCTTTGATCATGTCGGCCAAAGATTTCAGAGGACGCTTGTTAGAACCGGTGATTGCACGACCGCGACGACCGTTATCCAGCAGGGCGTCAACCGCTTCCTGCAGCATACGTTTTTCGTTACGTACGATGATGTCCGGCGCAGCCAGATCCAGCAGACGTTTCAGACGGTTGTTACGGTTAATGACGCGACGATACAGATCGTTCAGGTCAGAAGTCGCGAAACGACCACCATCCAGCGGAACCAGCGGACGCAGATCTGGCGGCAGTACCGGCAGAACGGTCAGGATCATCCACTCTGGTTTGTTACCAGACTGAACGAACGCTTCCAACAGTTTGATACGCTTGGTCAGCTTTTTACGCTTGGTTTCGGAGTTGGTTTCGTTCAGCTCTTCACGCAACTGTTCGCACTCTTGCTCCAGATCCATGCTCTTCAGCAGAGCCTGGATTGCTTCCGCACCCATCTTCGCGTCGAATTCGTCACCGAACTCTTCCAGCGCGTCCAGATACTGCTCTTCAGTCAGGATCTGCTGACGTTCCAGGTTGGTCATACCGCCTTCGATAACCACATAGGATTCAAAGTACAGTACGCGTTCGATATCGCGCAGCGGCATATCGAGCAGCAGACCGATACGGGACGGCAGCGATTTCAGGAACCAGATGTGCGCAGTCGGGGAAGCCAGTTCGATGTGGCCCATACGCTCACGGCGTACTTTAGTCTGGGTCACTTCAACGCCGCACTTCTCACAGATGACGCCACGGTGTTTCAGGCGCTTGTACTTACCGCACAGGCACTCGTAATCTTTTACCGGCCCAAAGATACGGGCGCAGAAAAGGCCGTCACGTTCTGGTTTGAACGTACGGTAGTTGATGGTTTCCGGCTTTTTAACTTCACCGAAAGACCATGAACGGATCATGTCTGGCGAAGCCAGAGCAATTTTGATCGCATCAAACTCTTCGGTTTTAGTCTGCGCTTTCAGAAACTTTAATAAATCTTTCACGGATTTGCTCCCGTCGGAGTTAGCACAATCCGCTGCCGGGTTTTAACCCGACAGCAGTGACCTGTTTGAGCGAGAATTACTCGTCTTCCAGTTCGATGTTGATACCCAGCGAACGAATCTCTTTCAACAATACGTTGAAGGATTCTGGCATGCCCGGCTCCATCTGATGGTTGCCGTCCACGATGTTTTTATACATCTTGGTACGACCGTTCACGTCATCAGACTTAACGGTGAGCATTTCCTGCAGGGTGTATGCTGCGCCGTATGCTTCCAGCGCCCACACTTCCATCTCCCCGAAACGCTGACCACCGAACTGTGCCTTACCACCCAGCGGCTGCTGAGTAACCAGGCTGTAAGAACCGGTGGAACGCGCGTGCATCTTGTCGTCGACCAGGTGGTTCAGTTTCAGCATGTACATGTAACCAACGGTTACCGGACGCTCGAACTGTTCACCAGTGCGACCATCGTACAGGCGGATCTGACCGGAAGTCGGCAGGTCGCCAAGTTTCAGCAGCTCTTTAATTTCTGCTTCTTTCGCACCGTCGAACACCGGCGTTGCGATTGGCATACCTTTGCGCAGGTTTTCAGCCAGACGCATAACTTCTTCATCGCTGAAGGTACTCAGGTCAACTTTCTGACGAACGTCAGCGCCCAGATCGTACGCACGCTGGATGAATTCGCGCAGTTTCGCGACTTCTTGCTGCTGTTTCAGCATGGCGTTGATCTTGTCGCCGATACCTTTCGCAGCCATACCCAGGTGGGTTTCGAGGATCTGACCGATGTTCATACGAGACGGTACGCCCAGCGGGTTCAGTACGATGTCTACCGGCGTACCGTTTTCATCGTAAGGCATATCTTCGATCGGGTTGATCTTAGAAATTACACCCTTGTTACCGTGACGACCTGCCATCTTGTCACCAGGCTGGATACGGCGTTTAACCGCCAGATATACCTTAACAATCTTCAGCACGCCCGGTGCCAGATCGTCGCCCTGGGTGATTTTGCGGCGTTTCGCTTCGAGTTTCTTCTCGAACTCGTGTTTCAGTTCGTCATACTGCTCAGCCAGCTGTTCCAGCTGATTTTGTTTCTCTTCGTCGGTCAGGCCCAGCTCCAGCCAGCGATCGCGCGGCAGTTTGTCGAGCTTCTCAGCTTCAACGCCACCGGCTACCAGCACAGCACGGATACGGCTGAACAGACCCGCTTCGAGGATCTGCAGTTCTTCAGACAGGTCTTTCTTCGCCTGTTTGAGCTGCATTTCTTCGATTTCCAGCGCACGTTTGTCTTTTTCTACGCCATCGCGAGTAAAGACCTGAACGTCGATAACCGTACCGGATACACCGTTTGGTACGCGCAGAGAAGAGTCTTTAACGTCAGAGGCTTTCTCACCGAAGATCGCACGCAGCAGTTTTTCTTCTGGGGTCAGCTGAGTTTCACCTTTCGGCGTAACCTTACCAACCAGAATGTCGCCACCGGTCACTTCCGCACCAATATAAACGATACCGGATTCATCCAGTTTGGAGAGCGCAGCTTCACCCACGTTCGGGATGTCAGCGGTGATCTCTTCTGGCCCCAGCTTGGTGTCACGGGACACACACGCCAGTTCCTGAATGTGGATGGTGGTGAAACGGTCTTCCTGAACAACACGCTCGGATACGAGGATGGAGTCTTCGAAGTTGTAACCATTCCACGGCATGAACGCTACGCGCATGTTCTGACCAAGCGCCAGTTCACCGAGGTCGGTGGACGGACCGTCTGCCAGCACGTCGCCACGTTCAACCGGTTCACCCAGAGACACACACGGCATCTGGTTGATACAGGTGTTCTGGTTAGAACGGGTGTATTTGGTCAGGTTGTAGATGTCGATACCTGCTTCACCCGGATACATCTCGTCTTCGTTAACTTTGATAACGATACGGGAAGCATCCACGTACTGAACGACACCACCACGTTTAGCTACCGCAGTTACACCGGAGTCAACGGCAACAGCACGTTCCATACCAGTACCAACCAGCGGCTTATCAGCACGCAGAGTCGGAACGGCCTGACGTTGCATGTTCGCACCCATCAATGCACGGTTGGCGTCATCGTGTTCCAGGAACGGGATCAGGGACGCACCGACGGATACCACCTGCTGGGTGGATACGTCCATGTAGTCAACCTGGTCACGGCTGAACAAGCTGGATTCGCCTTTGCTACGGCAAGTTACCAGGTCTTCTACGAAGTGGCCTTCTTCATCCAGGTTGGAGTTCGCCTGGGCGATAACGTAGTTGCCTTCTTCGATAGCAGACAGGTAGTGAATTTCGTCAGTTACAACACCGTCGGTCACTTTACGATACGGAGTCTCAAGGAAGCCGTATTCGTTAGTCTGTGCGTACACGGACAGAGAGTTGATCAGACCGATGTTCGGACCTTCAGGGGTTTCGATTGGACATACGCGACCGTAGTGAGTCGGGTGTACGTCTCGAACTTCGAAGCCTGCACGTTCACGGGTCAGACCGCCTGGGCCGAGTGCGGAGATACGACGTTTGTGCGTAATCTCAGACAGCGGGTTGTTCTGGTCCATAAACTGAGACAGCTGGCTGGAACCGAAGAACTCTTTCACTGCTGCGGAAATCGGCTTGGCGTTGATCATATCCTGAGGCATCAGGGTATCCAGATCGCCCAGAGACAGACGCTCTTTCACCGCACGCTCTACACGTACCAGGCCAACGCGGAACTGGTTTTCCGCCATTTCGCCAACGGAACGGATACGACGGTTGCCGAGGTGGTCGATATCATCGACTTCGCCTTTACCGTTACGGATATCGATGAGCTTTTTCATAACATCAATGATGTCGTCTTTGCTCAGGATACCGGAACCTTCGATTTCTTCGCGCAGCAGAGAACGGTTGAACTTCATACGACCAACCGCAGACAGGTCATAACGGTCTTCGGAGAAGAACAGGTTCTCGAACAGGCTTTCCGCTGCTTCACGAGTCGGCGGCTCGCCAGGGCGCATCATGCGGTAGATTTCTACCAGTGCGCTCAGACGGTCGTTAGTTGGGTCGACACGTAAGGTTTCAGAGATATATGGGCCGTGATCCAGATCGTTGGTGAACAGCGTTTCGATACGCTTGTGACCAGACTGGCTCAGCTTAGCCAGCAGATCCAGGCTCAGCTCCATGTTCGCTGCGCAGATCAGCTCGCCGGTAGACTCATCAATATAGTCTTTAGCAACCACTTTACCTGCGATGTACTCAACCGGGACTTCGATCAGTTTGACGTCGTCTTTTTCCAGCTGGCGAATGTGGCGCGCAGTGATACGGCGGCCTTTTTCTACGTACACTTTACCGTTAGCTTCGATGTCAAAAGATGCGGTTTCACCACGCAGGCGTTCCGGCACCAGTTCCATCTGCAGCTTGTTATCACGGATTTCAAAGATAACTTTTTCAAAGAACAGGTCGAGGATCTGCTCTGTGGTGTAGTTCAGGGCGCGCAGAATGATGGTCGCAGGCAGTTTACGGCGACGGTCGATACGTACGAACAGGTTGTCCTTCGGATCGAATTCGAAGTCCAGCCAGGAACCACGGTAAGGGATGATGCGCGCGTTATACAGCACTTTACCCGAAGAGTGGGTTTTACCTTTGTCGGAGTCAAAGAAGACGCCCGGACTACGGTGCAGCTGGGAAACGATAACACGCTCAGTACCGTTGATAACAAAGGTACCGTTGTCTGTCATGAG
This sequence comes from Escherichia sp. AM3, assembly GCF_032029835.1. Lineage (NCBI taxonomy): Bacteria > Pseudomonadati > Pseudomonadota > Gammaproteobacteria > Enterobacterales > Enterobacteriaceae > Escherichia > Escherichia sp. AM3. The sequence continues at coordinate 25,351 of NZ_JAVUPQ010000045.1, forward strand.
CGGAATTTCGCCCATGTAGACTTCTTGTTCTTTAATGTCTTTTACGGTGCCTTCCGGCGCTTCGCGCTCATAGATCACCAGACGCAGTTTAACGCGCAGCGGTGCGGAATAGGTCACGCCACGGATTTGACATTCCTGGACGTCAAACACCGGTTCGCCAAGGCGGTAGCTGACGTATTGCAGCTCGGAATTACCGCTGTAGCTCTGAATCGGGAATACGGAACGGAAAGCAGCTTCCAGACCATACTGCCCTTCAGGATCTTGCTCGATAAATTTCTGAAACGAGTCAAGCTGGATAGAAAGGAGATAAGGTACATCCAGAACTTGTGGACGTTTACCAAAATCCTTACGAATACGTTTTTTCTCGGTATAGGAGTAAACCATAGGGTTCCTCAGCTCGCTGACAAGTCGACCCATCTGTCCATTGAGCGGACAGTTTGTGCAACACTATTTTGTTGACCGGAAAATGGAACACTTTCCGCAATGCCTGTTGCTATCACGCTTAAACCATTTCATTGCGATTTACACAGAACGGACGTCCTGTCGCAGTATATTAAGTCGTCGATAGAAACAAGCATTGAAAGGCACAGCAGTAGTCAAACAGTGTGAAACGCTACTGGCGCCTTACAGCGCAAAAAGGCTGGTGACTAAAAAGTCACCAGCCATCAGCCTGATTTCTCAGGCTGCAACCGGAAGGGTTGGCTTATTTAACTTCAACTTCAGCGCCAGCTTCTTCCAGAGCTTTTTTCAGTGCTTCTGCGTCGTCTTTGCTCACGCCTTCTTTCAGAGCAGCCGGTGCAGATTCTACCAGGTCTTTAGCTTCTTTCAGACCCAGGCCAGTTGCGCCACGTACTGCTTTGATAACAGCAACTTTGTTAGCGCCAGCAGCTTTCAGAATTACGTCGAATTCAGTTTTTTCTTCAGCAGCTTCAACCGGGCCAGCAGCTACAGCTACAGCAGCAGCAGCGGAAACACCGAATTTTTCTTCCATTGCAGAGATCAGTTCTACAACGTCCATTACAGACATAGCTGCAACTGCTTCAATGATTTGATCTTTAGTGATAGACATTTAAATTGTTCCTGAATATCAGAATAAGTTTATACGTAAGCGAATGCGTTAAAAAGATAACTGCGATTAAGCAGCTTCTTTCGCATCGCGTACAGCAGCCAGAGTACGAACCAGTTTGCCAGCCGAAGCTTCTTTCATGGTTGCCATCAGGCGTGCAATTGCTTCTTCGTAGGTCGGCAGAGTTGCCAGGCGGTCGATCTGAGACGCCGGGATCAGCTCACCTTCAAAGGCAGCGGCTTTGACCTCAAATTTTGCATTCGCTTTCGCGAACTCTTTGAACAGACGAGCAGCAGCGCCCGGGTGTTCCATAGAGTATGCAATCAGGGTCGGACCAACAAACGCGTCTTTCAGGCACTCGAACGGAGTACCTTCAACAGCACGGCGCAGCAGGGTGTTACGAACAACACGCATGTATACGCCAGCTTCGCGACCTGCTTTACGCAGTTCAGTCATTTTATCTACAGTTACGCCACGGGAATCCGCAACTACTGCAGACAGCGCGCCTTTGGCTACTTCGCTGACTTCAGCAACAATCGCTTGTTTGTCTTGAAGATTTAAAGCCATTAGCTTTGCTCCTGGATGTTTGCCAGAGAAAATCTCTGGAACTCACTTCACTCCTCCAAACGGAGAGAGCGTCTTAATTACGGTGAGCAGAAACAAGCCAGAATATAAAAGAATAATCTTAGCGTTCTGTCACCGTCTACGCAGGGGATTAAGTTTCTTGCGAAACTCCTGCGGTCTTCGACGGAGGCCTGGATAGGCCAGGCTCCAACGAACAAATCTTTTCTATCCGTCGCTATTCAACTTGTGGCGACGTTGGCTTCCTTCATTCGCACCAGTCACATAGTTAGCTATGCTCCTGGCGACTCACTCAGTTGCCGCCTTGCCACAACCCGAATATCTCGGATATACGTCTGCATTAAGCATTATACGTGGGGGTAAGATTGTAGACAAAATCACCGCCCACGTAAAGGCATTAGTTTACAGAAGCGCTCAGGCCAGCCTGGTCAACTGCAACACCTGCACCCATGGTGGTGGAGATGCTAACTTTCTTGATGTACACGCCTTTCGCCTGAGTCGGTTTTGCTTTTTTCAGCGCAACCAGCAGAGCTTCCAGGTTTTCTTTCAGTTTGTCAGCGTCAAAGTCCACTTTACCGATGGTGGTGTGGATGATGCCGTTTTTGTCGTTACGGTAACGAACCTGGCCAGCTTTAGCGTTTTTAACCGCTTCAGCAACGTTCGGCGTTACAGTACCCACTTTCGGGTTTGGCATCAGGCCGCGCGGACCCAGAACCTGGCCCAGCTGGCCAACAACGCGCATTGCATCCGGAGAAGCAATAACAACGTCAAAGTTCATTTCGCCTTTCTTGATCTGGTCAGCCAGATCTTCCATACCTACCAGTTCTGCGCCTGCAGCTTTAGCAGCTTCAGCATTTGCACCTTGGGTAAATACGGCTACGCGAACGGAACGGCCAGTACCGTGCGGCAGTACAGTTGCACCACGTACGTTCTGGTCAGATTTACGAGCGTCGATGCCGAGGTTAACAGCTACGTCCACGCTTTCTACGAATTTAGCAGTCGCCAGCTCTTTCAGCAGTGCGATAGCTTCGTTGATGTCGTACTGTTTGGTTGCATCAACTTTCTCGCGGATAACACGCATGCGCTTGGTCAGTTTAGCCATTTCTTAGTCCTCCACTACCAGGCCCATGGAACGTGCAGTACCTTCGATGGAGCGAGTCATCGCTTCAATGTCGGCACCAGTCATGTCGGCAGCTTTGGTCTGCGCGATTTCCTGCAGCTGAGCGCGGGAAATTTTACCCACTTTGTCTTTGTTCGGCTTACCGGAACCAGACTTGATACCAGCCGCTTTTTTCAGCAGAACTGCTGCCGGCGGGGTCTTGGTAACGAAAGTGAAAGAACGGTCAGCGTAAACGGTGATTACTACCGGAATCGGCAGACCTTTTTCGATGGAATCAGTTTTTGCGTTGAACGCTTTGCAGAATTCCATGATGTTTACGCCCTGCTGACCCAGAGCCGGACCTACTGGCGGACTCGGGTTAGCCATACCAGCTGCAACCTGCAGCTTGACATAGGCTTGTACTTTCTTAGCCATTATAAATTCCTCAAGTTGGGTAATAACGCCTCTGAGAGGCTCCCCGTGATATAAAAAATCGTTTTACGGGCAAGGCCCATAAAAACAAAAGGCGCGAAATTGTATTCCAATCTCACGCCTTGTGCAACGATTAAATCGCCGCTTTTTTGATCGCTGGGTTAGGCTTTTTCAACCTGGCTGAAGTCCAGCTCTACCGGGGTCGCACGACCGAAGATAGAAACAGACACTTTCAGACGAGATTTCTCGTAATCCACTTCTTCAACAACACCGTTGAAGTCAGCGAACGGACCATCATTAACACGGACCATTTCACCCGGTTCAAACAGCGTTTTCGGACGCGGCTTATCACCAACCTGCTGCAGGCGGTTCATAATCGCATCGACTTCTTTATCGCTGATTGGCGCAGGACGATCGGAAGTACCGCCGATGAAGCCCATCACACGCGGTACGCTGCGCACCAGGTGCCAGCTCGCGTCGTTCATCACCATCTGAACGAGGACGTAGCCAGGGAAGAATTTACGTTCGCTTTTGCGACGCTGACCGCCACGGATTTCAACCACTTCTTCGGTTGGTACCATGACTTCACCAAACAAATCTTCCATGTTGTGTAATTTGATATGCTCACGCAGCGACGTTGCTACGCGGCCTTCAAAACCGGAAAACGCCTGAACGACGTACCAGCGCTTTTTAGGAGCTTCAGACATCTCAGAACCTCAGGCCAGTGATAAAGGATACCAGGCGAACCAGAATACCATCCAGTCCCCACAGGATCAGTGACATTACTGCGGTAACCGCAGCCACAATCAGCGTGGTGTGCAATGTTTCCTGGCGAGTCGGCCAAATGACCTTACGGACTTCGGTACGCGCTTCACGGGCAAAAGCAACGGTAGCTTTACCTTTTGTCGTTAACAGCGCGACACCACCCGCTGCAGCAATCAGAATTACTACGGCCAGCGCACGCAGCGGCAGCATAATGTCGCGATAAAGGTAGTTGCCGACAATCGCCACCAGGAGCAATGCCACCACAACGACCCACTTCATCGCTTCCAGGCCGCGCCCGCTTCCTTGAGCTTCGGTATTCGCACTCATAAACCAACCTGTCAGAAGTTTTCTACAAACATTTTCACCCCGCGATCGCGAGGCAAACCAAATCGAAACGCGTATTAGCTTTTCGGATTATACGCCCTCAACAGAGCCTGTCTCAGCAATGATTATGACAAAGAAAATCACTGATGAGCCAGGTTCTGGTACGAAAGCGTGCAAAAAGGGCATCAAATGATGCCCTTTTAGTGCGCATTGCGTCAAATGTTATCGGCAATTAGCTCAGAACTTTTGCTACAACGCCCGCGCCAACGGTACGGCCGCCTTCACGGATTGCGAAACGCAGACCGTCGTCCATCGCGATCGGGTGGATCAGGGTAACAACCATTTTGATGTTGTCGCCCGGCATTACCATCTCTACGCCTTCCGGCAGTTCGATGGTACCAGTCACGTCAGTAGTACGGAAGTAGAACTGCGGACGGTAGCCTTTGAAGAACGGAGTATGACGACCGCCTTCATCTTTGGACAGAATGTACACTTCAGATTCGAACTTGGTGTGCGGCTTGATGGTGCCCGGCTTAGCCAGTACCTGACCACGTTCGATTTCTTCACGTTTGATACCACGCAGCAGAACACCTACGTTCTCACCAGCACGGCCTTCGTCCAGCAGTTTGCGGAACATTTCAACGCCAGTACAGGTAGACTTCTGAGTCTCTTTGATACCAACGATTTCAACTTCTTCACCAACTTTGATGATACCGCGTTCTACACGACCGGTAACAACGGTACCACGACCGGAGATGGAGAATACGTCTTCGATCGGCAGCAGGAACGGCTTGTCAATCGCACGCTCTGGTTCCGGAATGTAAGAATCCAGGAAGCCAGCCAGTTCCAGGATTTTCGCTTCCCACTCTGCGTCGCCTTCCAGCGCTTTCAGAGCAGAACCACGAACGATCGGAGTGTCGTCGCCCGGGAAGTCATACTGAGACAGAAGTTCACGAACTTCCATTTCAACCAGTTCCAGCAGCTCTTCGTCATCAACCATGTCGCATTTGTTCAGGAACACGATGATGTACGGAACGCCTACCTGACGACCCAGCAGGATGTGCTCACGAGTCTGCGGCATCGGGCCGTCAGTCGCAGCAACTACCAGGATCGCGCCGTCCATCTGAGCAGCACCGGTGATCATGTTTTTAACATAGTCGGCGTGCCCCGGGCAGTCTACGTGTGCGTAGTGACGGGTCGGGGTGTCGTATTCAACGTGAGAAGTGTTGATGGTGATACCACGAGCTTTTTCTTCCGGCGCGTTATCGATCTGGTCGAATGCGCGAGCAGCACCGCCGTAGGTTTTAGCCAGTACGGTAGTGATTGCAGCGGTCAGCGTTGTTTTACCATGGTCAACGTGGCCGATAGTACCGACGTTAACGTGCGGTTTTGTACGTTCAAACTTTTCTTTAGACATCGATTGTCCCTCTAAGACACGGATAAATCGGTGATATCACCACATCAACCAGGCAACATGCCCGACTTGTTGAATGCAATAAACAGAAGGAAAAAACAGGGAGGAGAAAAGAAGTGGTGCTGATAGGCAGATTCGAACTGCCGACCTCACCCTTACCAAGGGTGCGCTCTACCAACTGAGCTATATCAGCACATCTTGGAGCGGGCAGCGGGAATCGAACCCGCATCATCAGCTTGGAAGGCTGAGGTAATAGCCATTATACGATGCCCGCATCCTGGAACTCGGCTACCTGATTTTCATTCTGCACTGAATATCGAGAGAAGCTCTCTTCATTCGAGCCGGTAAGCGAACTTATCGTCTCGGGCTACGCCATCGCGTGGCCGAAATTGGTGGTGGGGGAAGGATTCGAACCTTCGAAGTCTGTGACGGCAGATTTACAGTCTGCTCCCTTTGGCCGCTCGGGAACCCCACCGGACTTGATGGTGCCGACTACCGGAATCGAACTGGTGACCTACTGATTACAAGTCAGTTGCTCTACCTACTGAGCTAAGTCGGCATCAAGTAGCGCGCATTCTATGGAGACATGCGAGTTCATGCAACTAAAAAATTGCATAATTTGTTTTATTGGTCACATTTTATGCGACACGATGAAGAAACAGCCGAACGGAGGGCAGATTAGCACACTTTTTCAACATCATTGTGCTCAACAATGCGCTCCTGCTAAACCATAATTCTTTTTATCAGATGGAATATCTGTCACATTGCTTTTCAACGATAGCTTCCTGGCAGAGATTTTTTCTTATTATTCCTCCCCATCTGGTGTTACCCTCCTGCCCATTAACCCATTCAACAGAACTGTGACGCGCCATGGCAAATATCGCTTTGCCGATAGAGCTATGACCGCCAGAAACATGCTTATGAGTATAAAAGAGCAAACGTTAATGACGCCTTACCTACAGTTTGACCGCAACCAGTGGGCAGCTCTGCGTGATTCCGTACCTATGACGTTATCGGAAGATGAGATCGCCCGTCTCAAAGGTATTAATGAAGATCTCTCGTTAGAAGAAGTTGCCGAGATCTATTTACCTTTGTCACGTTTGCTGAACTTCTATATAAGCTCGAATCTGCGCCGTCAGGCAGTTCTGGAACAGTTTCTTGGTACTAACGGGCAACGCATTCCTTACATTATCAGTATTGCTGGCAGTGTCGCGGTGGGGAAAAGTACAACCGCCCGTGTATTGCAGGCGCTATTAAGCCGTTGGCCGGAACATCGTCGTGTTGAACTGATCACTACAGATGGCTTCCTTCACCCTAATCAGGTTCTGAAAGAACGTGGTCTGATGAAGAAGAAAGGCTTCCCGGAATCGTATGATATGCATCGCCTGGTGAAGTTTGTTTCCGATCTCAAATCCGGCGTGCCAAACGTTACAGCCCCTGTTTACTCGCATCTTATTTATGATGTGATCCCGGATGGAGATAAAACGGTTGTTCAGCCTGATATTTTAATTCTTGAAGGGTTAAATGTCTTACAGAGCGGGATGGATTATCCACACGATCCACATCATGTATTTGTTTCTGATTTTGTCGATTTTTCGATATATGTTGATGCACCGGAAGACTTACTTCAGACGTGGTATATCAACCGTTTTCTGAAATTCCGCGAAGGGGCTTTTACCGACCCGGATTCCTATTTTCATAACTACGCGAAATTAACTAAAGAAGAAGCGATTAAGACTGCCATGACATTGTGGAAAGAGATCAACTGGCTGAACTTAAAGCAAAATATTCTACCTACTCGTGAGCGCGCCAGTTTAATCCTGACGAAAAGTGCTAATCATGCGGTAGAAGAGGTCAGACTACGCAAATAATTTGCAGGGGAGCGAATACTCCCCTTTCTTATTTTTCTGCACTACGCAGGGATATTTCACCGCCCATCCAGGGTTTTATTATTCCATCCTGCTCAAGTAATAAAGCCCCCTGTTTGTCTATTCCGCGTGAAATGCCAAATATTTCTTTATCACCAATGATAAGTTTCACTGGGCGATTAATAAAATTATCCAGCTTTTCCCAGCGCGACAGATAAGGTGCCAATCCTTCTTGTTCGAAGAGTTCCAACGCAGCACGTAATTCACGTATTAGCATGGCCGCCAACGTATTACGATCGAGATTGATCCCCGCTTCCTGCAGCGTGATCCACCCCTGATTAACGACACTCTCTTCAACACGGCGCATTGCCATGTTGATCCCGGCTCCAATGACTATTTGCGCCGCATCGCCAGTTTTGCCAGTCAGCTCCACAAGAATGCCTGCCAGCTTGCGATCCTGCAGATAGAGGTCATTAGGCCATTTGACACGAACTTTATCTGCTCCCAGCTTGCGTAATACTTCCGCCATCACGATACCGATAACCAGACTTAAACCAATCGCCGCCGCCGGGCCTTGTTCCAGACGCCAGAACATCGACAAATATAAGTTTGCGCCAAAAGGCGAAAACCATTTCCGCCCCCGGCGACCACGGCCAGCCTGCTGGTATTCTGCAACACAGGCATCGCCCGATTTAAGCTCTCCGATACGATCAAGAAGGTACTGATTCGTGGAGTCAATAACTGGCAGCACGGCTACACTACCGCCATCCAGCTGACCCAATATCTGTTCAGCATTAAGTAACTGGATGGGCTCAGGCAGGCTGTATCCTTTACCCGGAACGGTAAAGACATCAACGCCCCAGTCACGCAGTGTCTGAATGTGTTTATTAATAGCCGCCCGGCTCATTCCCAGCGTTTCACCCAACTGCTCGCCAGAGTGAAATTCACCGTTCGCTAACAGGGCAATCAATTTCAGTGGCACGGTGTTATCCTTCATGAAATTGTCTCCACTGCGCTCACTTCACCTGATGCACCAATAAAGCGGACTTCAGGCTCAAGCCAGACATTAAATTTTTCACCCACTTTTTGTCTTACATGGTGTGCCAGTTGCACCACATCTTCGCTTTTTGCATTGTCTTCATTAATGAGAACTAACGCCTGTTGACGGTGCACCGCAGCCCCACCCATTTGCATCCCTTTTAGCTGGCACTGATCAATAAGCCAACCTGCTGCCAGTTTTACTGAACCATCCGCCTGGGGGTAATTTGGTGCTGTTGGAAATTGTGACAGTAATGCTTCAGCCGTTTCGGCAGATACAACAGGGTTTTTGAAGAAACTACCGGCATTGCCATTCACTTTTGGATCAGGGAGTTTGGTGGTGCGCATATGACACACCGCATTAAATACTTGCTGTGGCGTTACTGTTGTAGGATCCAGACGAGTTAAGTCACCATACGTTAGTACAGGTTGCCACTCTTTTGGCAGACGCAGACCTACGGCTACAATGGCGAAGCGATCCTGGTATTCATGTTTAAAAATACTGTCGCGATAGCCAAAACGGCACTCTTTGGCAGTTAAGCGCACTTGCTTGCCTGTCGCCAGTTCAACACAATCAACATAAGCGCAAACTCGCTGTAATTCTACGCCATAAGCACCAATATTCTGGATAGGTGATGAGCCGACACAACCAGGAATTAATGCCAGATTTTCCAGACCAGGCATACCTTCCTGCAAAGTGTATTTTACCAGGCGATGCCAGTTTTCTCCGGCTCCTACATGTAAATACCACGCATCAGGTTCATCATGAATTTCGATACCTTTGATCCGGTTGATGATCACCGTGCCGCGATAGTCTTCCAGAAAAAGTACATTACTTCCTTCACCCAGAATAAGAACGGGTTGTCCTTCTGCGGTTGCATGCTGCCAGGCATTGAGTAATTGTTGTTCGTCTTCGGCACATACAATGTGCTGAGCATTATGATCAATGCCAAATGTGTTCCAGGGTTTTAAGGAGTGGTTCATAGCTGCTTTCCTGATGCAAAAACGAGGCTAGTTTACCGTATCTGTGGGGGGATGGCTTGTAGATATGACGACAGGAAGAGTTTGTAGAAACGCAAAAAGGCCATCCGTCAGGATGGCCTTCTGCTTAATTTGATGCCTGGCAGTTCCCTACTCTCGCATGGGGAGACCCCACACTACCATCGGCGCTACGGCGTTTC
>NZ_JAVUPQ010000046.1:0-34850 GCF_032029835.1 Escherichia sp. AM3
TGATAGAAACAGAAGCCACTGGAGCACCTCAAAAACACCATCATACACTAAATCAGTAAGTTGGCAGCATCACCTGGAACACGAACATCGATCCAGTGTTCAGCGGCGAAAACGGGCAGTGAAAACACCAGTGCCAGAGCAAGTAAGCCTTTTTTAAACATGTAAGCGTCCTTCTATGGATGAAAATTGCCATCCATTATAGGCCTGAGATTTAACAATTTTTGCGAAACTCCCCTCACCTTTTATAACGCTGCGCCAGTTTATTGGCAGCCCGACTTAACAGCGGTTCCAGCGCCACAGCCAGCAACATTTTCAGCGGTCGGCGAGCAACTGATTTTATCGCCCAGCCCGCCACACCCGCTGGGCCATAGCGCAGTGCGGTAAGAAGTACCAGCTTGCCTGCTAATTTGAAACCAGGCTTTACCTTTTGCCCGGCCTGTTGCCAGCGAGTATTCATAACTTTCCTCACAGTTGACGGAAACGGCTACGTAACGTGAATGTATCGGAAGTGACATAACGTTCCATCTCGCGTAAACGCGTTTCACTTGCCGCCAGTTCACGGTCGACTTCATCCAGCAATTCGCTGCTGGAAGGTAGCTGCTCACCAAAGGCCATGTTGTCCGGCATTGGATCAAGCGCAAATGACAAAATGATGTAAGCAACCAGGGTAAACAGCGCCAGACCGAAGAAAATCGACAGTACCACCAGGATACGCACCAGTTTTACCGGTACATCAAAATAGTTGGCAATCCCGGCGCAGACGCCGCGTACCATACCCTGCTGCGGAATACGCCATAATTTTTTATTAAGATTAATGCCCGCCATTAGCGATCCCTCCAGTTCGGATGTTCTGCATCAAGAATAGATTCCAGCGCCTGAATACGTTCGCGCATCCGTTTTGCTTCATCAGCCAGTTGCGCTAATCGCTGCTGCTCACTTTGCGACAATTCACTGCGACCAGAACGATTGCTGTAATGCAGCCATAACCAGATCGGTAAAACAAACAGCACAAAAATGGTTAATGGAATAGCCAGAAATAGCGCGCTCATAAGTACTCCTTAGACGATGAGCGGCGGCGCTTTCGGACGCCGCCTGGATGTTATTATTGATTGTCTTGCTTCATTTTGGCTTTTAATTGTGCCAGTTGCTCGCTTATTGCATCATCGGCTTTCAGTTCGGCAAACTGATCGTCCAGCGATTTTTGTTTACCGAAGCTGTGGCTTTCCGCTTCTGCTTCCATCTGGTCAATACGACGTTCGAAAGATTCGAAACGAGCCATTGCTTCATCCAGTTTGCCACTGTCCAACTGACGACGCACATCGCGCGACGAATTTGCCGCCTGATGGCGTAACATCAATGCCTGCTGGCGAGCGCGTGTTTCGCTCAATTTGTTTTCCAGCTCGCCAATCTCTTTCTTCATGCGTGCCAGCGTATCGTCCACCAGCGTCACTTCATGTTCCAGGCTCTTAATCAGATCGGTCAGTTTCTGTTTTTCAATTAACGCCGCACGCGCCAGATCCTCTCTCTCTTTCAGCAGCGCCAGTTCGGCTTTTTCCTGCCATTCAACTTCACGCGCCGACGCTTGTTCAATACGGCGAGTCAGCTGTTTCTTTTCTGCCAACGCGCGCGCCGAAGTAGAACGTACTTCAACCAATGTATCTTCCATCTCCTGGATCATCAGACGAACCAGTTTCTGTGGATCTTCCGCTTTCTCTAACAGAGCGTTGATGTTGGCATTCACGATGTCGGCAAAGCGAGAAAAAATACCCATAATGTTGTCCTCTTGATTTCTGCGTTCAGGATTGTCCTGCTGAACAGTTAATACAATTTGCGTGCCAATTTTTTATCTTTTTGATTTATAAAGATCTGATTGAAGAATCAACAGCAACATGCCAGGATGAGTTAGCGAATTACACTAACAAGTGGCGAATTTCATCATGGCAGAATACAAAGATAATTTACTCGGTGAGGCGAACAGCTTTCTCGAAGTGCTGGAACAGGTTTCGCATCTCGCACCGCTGGACAAACCGGTGCTCATCATCGGCGAGCGCGGAACAGGTAAAGAGCTGATTGCCAGCCGCCTGCATTATCTCTCCTCCCGTTGGCAAGGGCCGTTTATTTCCCTTAACTGCGCGGCGTTAAATGAAAATCTGCTGGATTCCGAACTGTTTGGTCACGAAGCGGGGGCGTTTACCGGTGCGCAAAAACGTCATCCAGGGAGATTTGAACGTGCCGACGGCGGTACGCTATTTCTTGATGAACTCGCTACGGCACCGATGATGGTGCAGGAGAAATTATTGCGCGTGATTGAGTACGGTGAACTGGAGCGCGTTGGCGGCAGCCAGCCATTGCAGGTGAATGTGCGGTTGGTATGCGCGACGAATGCCGATCTCCCGGCGATGGTCAATGAAGGCACTTTTCGCGCTGACCTGCTCGACCGACTGGCTTTTGATGTTGTACAACTGCCACCACTGCGCGAGCGCGAAAGCGACATTATGTTGATGGCAGAACACTTTGCCATCCAGATGTGTCGGGAAATCAAGCTGCCTCTGTTCCCGGGGTTTACGGAGCGCGCCAGAGAAACATTGCTGAATTATCGTTGGCCGGGAAATATTCGTGAATTGAAAAACGTGGTGGAACGTTCAGTGTATCGCCACGGCACCAGCGATTATCCGCTTGATGACATCATTATTGATCCCTTTAAACGGCGTCCGCCTGAAGACGCTATCGCCGTTTCAGAAACCACCTCGCTTCCAACACTGCCGCTGGATTTACGTGAGTTTCAGATGCAGCAGGAAAAAGAGTTGCTGCAACTCAGTTTGCAACAAGGGAAATATAACCAGAAGCGCGCGGCTGAATTACTGGGGTTAACCTATCATCAGTTCCGCGCGTTGTTGAAAAAGCACCAGATTTAGCGAAGTTGGGCAATACAACTTGCCGGATGCGGCGTGAATGCTTTATCCGGCATACATAATCAACGTCGTTTGCAGGCCTGATAAGCGCAGCGCATCAGACATTATTGCGTTGGGCTATTAATTGCTCAGCGCATCCTGCAAAATTTTCATTGCCGCATCGAATTGCGCATCCGGGATGGTCAGCGGATACAGGAAGCGAATCACGTTGCCGTATGCGCCACAGGTCAGCAGGAGCAGCCCCTGCGCCAGCGCGCGTTGCTGGATTTTCTGTGCAATCGCCGCTGACGGCTCGCCCGTTTGCGGATCGTTAAACTCTGCCGCAATCATCGACCCCAGGCCGCGTACCGCAGCAATGGCCGGAACGCTTTCTTTGGCATCAATCAACGTGTTTTTGAGACGCTGGCCCAGTTGATTCGCGCGTTTGCAGAGTGATTCTTTGTCGATAATATTGAGCACCGCGTGCGCGGCAGCCACCGCCAGCGGGTTCCCGGCGTAGGTGCCACCCAACCCGCCCGGCGCGGGCGCGTCCATAATATTCGCGTTACCGACCACGCCCGAAAGCGGCATCCCGCCCGCGAGGCTTTTCGCCATCGTCATTAAGTCCGGCTTATCGGCGTAATGATCCATGGCAAACAGTTTACCGGTACGCGCAAAGCCGCTTTGCACTTCATCGGCAATCATCACAATACCGTGCTCGTCGCACAGGCGGCGAATGGCGGCAACCAGCTCTTTTGGCGCAACGTTGAAACCGCCCTCGCCCTGCACCGGTTCGAAAATAATGGCCGCGACCTGCTTCGCTTCGATGTCTGATTTAAACAAGCGTTCGATGGCGTCGAGGGAGTCCTGTGTTGAAATGCCGTGTAAATCTGACGGATAAGGTACGTGATACACCGAACCAGGGAACGGGCCGAAGCCGATTTTGTACGGCGCAACTTTTCCGGTCAGCGCCATGGTCATATATGTACGACCGTGGAAGCCACCGCTAAACGCAATCACGCCAGGTCGTCCGGTATGGGCGCGAGCCATTTTCACCGCGTTTTCCACCGCTTCCGCGCCGGTAGTGAAGAACGCGGTTTTGGCCTGCCCGCTCACCGGGGCAAGGGCGTTGATTTTCTCCGCCAGGGTGACGTAGCTTTCATACGGCACAATCTGATACGCGGTGTGGGTAAACTGTTGCAGTTGCTGCTCCACCGCCGCGACCAGATCAGGGTGGCGATGCCCGGTATTCAGCACCGCAATGCCTGCGGCGAAATCGATGTACTCGTTGCCCTCAACATCCTTCAGCGTAGCGTTTTCAGCCGACTGGGCGAAGAAGTTACACATCACGCCAACCCCGCGCGGGGTGGCAGAAAGACGACGCTGATGGAATTCATTGTTGCTCATGTTTCACACCTTTTGACTCTTCACTGTTAATCGGAAATTAAACGCCCAGACGATCGCGCAGGCTGTAATACGCCGCGCCCATCGCGGTAAACGGTACGCGCAGCGTGCGCCCGCCGGGGAACGGGTAATGCGGCAGATTGGCGAAGGCATCGAAACGTTCGGCGTCGCCGCGCAGCAGTTCGGCAATCAAACGTCCGGCGAGATGAGTACAGGTGACGCCGTGGCCGCTGTAGCCCTGCATGTAATAGATGTTGGTATCGAGGCGACCAAACTGCGGCATACGCGACAGGGTCAGCAGGAAGTTGCCCGTCCAGCGATAGTCGATTTTCACGCCCTTCAACTGCGGGAAGGTTTTCAGCAGTTTCGGCACCACAAGACGCTCAACGTCATCCGGGTCGCGCGCGCCATACACTACGCCGCCGCCGTACAGCAGGCGGTTATCGGCGGTAAGACGGTAGTAATCAAGCAGATAATTACAGTCTTCCACGCAGTAGTTTTTCGGGATCAGCGAACGGGCTAAATCTTCCGACAGCCGCTCGGTGGTGATCACCTGCGTACCGCATGGCATGCTGCGTTTCGCCAGCTCCGGCTCCACTTTATCGCCCAGGTACGCATTCCCGGCGACAATCACATACTTCGCCGTCACCTGACCTTTGGCAGTACGCACCACGGCGGGCGTGGTGTGCTGGATCTGCGTGACCGCAGAAAGCTCATACACGCGCCCGCCGTTCAGGCGGATGGCATCGGCTTCACCAATGGCGAGGTTTAGCGGGTGAATATGCCCACCGCTGTGATCCAGCAGCGCACCAGTGTAGCGATCGCTGGCTACTTCACGGCGAATGGCGTTAGCGTCCAGCAGCTCCAGCTGTTTATTGCCGTAGCGTTCCCAGTTCTCTTTCTGCTCTTCGAGTGTGGCGAGCTGTTTATCATTCATCGCCACAAACAGGCCGCCGGGGCGGTAGTCGCAGTCAATCTGATAGCGTTTGATACGTTCGCGGATGATCTCGCCACCCTCGAACATCATGCTGCCGAGCATACGGGCGGTGTCCATGCCGTAGCTTTTTTCGATCACG
Organism: Escherichia sp. AM3; assembly: GCF_032029835.1. Classification (NCBI taxonomy): domain Bacteria; kingdom Pseudomonadati; phylum Pseudomonadota; class Gammaproteobacteria; order Enterobacterales; family Enterobacteriaceae; genus Escherichia; species Escherichia sp. AM3. Next base: position 5,372 of record NZ_JAVUPQ010000046.1, read on the forward strand.
TCGATGTCGCGGCTGTAGGAGTTCACAAGTTGCCCGCCATTGCGCCCGCTTGCGCCAAAGCCGATGCGTGAGGCTTCGAGAACCACTACGTCAAAGCCCGCTTCCGCCAGATGCAGCGCGGAGGAGAGCCCGGTATAGCCGCCGCCAACCACGCAAACGTCGCAGGTGATTGACTCATTCAGTGTGTCGAATGGTGCATATTTATTCGCACTGGCGGCGTAGTAACTGCTGGTATGTTCGGTCATTTCAGGCCTCCAGGCTTATCCAGATGGTTTTCAGTTCAGTGAATTTTTCAAGGGCATGCAGGGATTTGTCGCGACCGTTGCCGCTCTGCTTATAGCCGCCAAACGGCACGGTCATATCGCCGTCGTTGTAGTTATTGACGAAGACGGAACCGGCTTTCAGGCGTCGGCTCATGCGGTGCGCGCGGGAGAGGTCGCGCGTCCATACCGCCGCGCCAAGGCCGTACTGGCTGTCGTTGGCAAGCTGTAGCGCCTGTTCTTCTGATGTGAAACGCGTGACCACCAGCACCGGACCGAAAATCTCTTCGCGACTTAAGGACGCATTCGGGTCCACATCCACAAAGATGGTCGGGCCGATGGCGGCAGCCAGCCCGGCGTTACGGCCATCCAACAACAGTTGCCCTTTGCTTTCGCCTTCCCGAATAAAGCTATGGACCGAGTCGGCGTGGGCGCAGTCGATTAAGGTGCCCATGGTGGTTGCGGGATCAAGTGGATGGCCCGGCTGCCAGTTTTGCGCCTGCTGTTTTAACAGGGCTAAGAATTCATCGGCGATGCTCTCTTCCAGCAACAGGCGCGTTCCGGCGATGCACACCTGTCCCTGGTTGTAGAAAATGCCTGCTGCGGTGGCGCTTGCCGCCTGTTGCAAATCCGGGCAGTCAGCGAAAACGATGTTGGCGCTTTTGCCGCCCGCTTCCAGCCAGACGCGTTTCATGTTGCTGTCGCCCGCATCTTTCAGCAGCTGTTTCCCGGTACGGGTTGAACCGGTAAAGGCAATGGCGTCGATATCGTTATGACGCGACAGCGCCTGCCCGGCTTCATGACCAAAACCCGTCACCACGTTCAACACACCATCCGGCAAGCCTGCTTCTTTCGCCAGCCCCGCGAGACGAATCGCACTGAGCGGTGATTTTTCAGACGGTTTTAGAATCACGCTGTTTCCCGCCGCCAGCGCCGGGCCGAGTTTCCAGCAAGTCAGCAACAGCGGGAAGTTCCACGGCACGATGGCGGCAATCACGCCGACCGGTTCACGCACGATCATCGCCAGCTCATGGCTACTGGTGGTCGCCACTTCGCCATACACTTTGTCGATCGCTTCGGCGTACCAGCGAATGGCGCGCGCCGCGCCGGGAATATCATCACGCAGACTGTGACGAATCGGTTTGCCGGTGTCGAGAGTTTCCAGCAGTGCCAGCTCTTCGGCGTGGGCTTCCATTAAATCGGCGAGTTTATTCAGTACCGCTTTACGTTTAGCCGGAGAAGAGAGTGACCAGTCGCCGCGTTCAAATACGCCGCGTGCTGCGCTCATCGCACGGTCGATATCGACGCTCTTGCCGCGGGCAATTTTCGCCAGCGGTGCCTGGGTGACCGGATCAACGGTTTCAAAGGTTTCATTTTCCGCCGCAGCAGTATATTCACCGTTAATAAATAAGCGGTTTTCAATGGCGAGACTTAACGCTTTATCCTGCCAGTAAGCCAGATGATGAAAATTCATTATGACTCCTGTTTCACGTCTATCAGATATATGCAGTTTGTGAACGTCAGGGCGCAGAGATCCCCGGGCCGTATGCCCGTTTATTTCTGGCGACATTCTTTATATACACTTCATCCTTCAAGCCGCCTCTGCCTTGGCTGCGTTCGCTCCCCCGAATCACTTACCTGAGTAAGCTCATCGGGATTCGCTCACTTGCCGCCTTGATGCAACTTGAATGATTTTGTGTATAGATTGCCGGGCGCATTGCGCTTACCCGGCTTACAGAACAAAAAGATTAAAACGTGGTGGGCGTATGGGCGCTGATAATTCGGCAAATACCTGCCGACGTATTACTGAAACTGTGCGGGATGCCGGTATTAATGGCATAACTTTGCCCCGCGACGAGGTGGTAATCCTGACCATTAATCGTCAGAACAATTTCACCTTCCAGTACAGTGCCTATTTCCTCACCCTGATGCTTAATTCTTTCCCCAGTGGTTGTGCCCGGCTGGTACGTTTCAAAGATCATCGCCAGCGTGCGATTCGGGTTACCGTTATGAACCAGCTTCATTGACACACCCTGACTACCCATCTCAATTAAGTCGTCCTGATTAATGACGACCTGCGGCTCATCAGGTTTTTCCAGCTCGGAAAAGAATTCCGAGAGTGACAGACCATACACCTTCAGCAGCTTTTGCAGCGTACTGATGGCAGGGCTGACTTTATCTTGTTCTATCGTACTGATAGCACTGTGAGTCAGCCCGGAGAGTTCGGCGGCACGACGTTGTGAAAGCCCCTGCTGCTGGCGGATTTCCGACAAGCGTTTTCCTGGCGCCAGTCCCTCATCACTCATATTTGCATTTCCTTAAACTGTAGTGGTCAGAGTCGCTGTTTTTCAGCGATATGGTGCTGACAAGCGTTGATAAAGCCCTCGAACAATATACGCGAAAGCGCGTACTCGCTACTGTTCCATTCCGGGTGCCACTGTACGCCCAGCGCAAAAGGATGATTGATGACGCTAACCGCCTCAACTAAGCCATCCGGCGAGCGAGCTTCAACACGCAACCGTGGGCTAACGACCTTCGCCCCTTGTCCATGTAGAGAGTTTACCCAAAAGTTGCTACATTCAGGTAACAACGCAGACAGTAATCCCCCCTCTTCAACCTGAACTTCATGCGACGGTGCATATTGCTGTTCCACCGGCAGTTCGGGATCTTCCCGATGTTCCAGCAATTCAGGCTGTTCGCACAGCTTGCGATGCAACGAACCACCGGTTGCCACCACCAGTTCTTGTAAACCCCGGCAGATGGCGAAAATGGGGATGCGCCTTTCGAGTGCGGCATTAATTATCGCCATGCTCAGAAGATCACGCCCGGGATCGGCGTCAGGCTCATCGCCGTTTTCACCATATAGGTGCGGCTGCACATTGCTGGGACTACCAGGAAGATAAATGCCATCGAGTTTCGGCAAAAGTTGTTCAAGTAACGACGGTTCCGCCAGCGCATGTGGTAGCGCAATTGGCAAGCCGCCTGCGTGGATGATGGCATTCAGGTACTTTTCTTGCAGAGTCTGGGTCGCATGACCCTTAAGCCTGTTCCTGCACATTACGACACCGATAACCGGATTGTTCATTATATTTTCCATGCTCAATCTCACAAAGTGGACTAAATTATCGCCATTACTGCGCTTTAAATGACCTTTATGTTCAATATTTTTTCAATCTAGCAGTGGGTTTTCATTTTTGCAAACTCAATTTAACATTTGACAAACATTTAGTTTGCATACAGATTCGAATGGTGGTCATTATATTTTACGCTTTGATAACGAGCGGAAAACAAACCAAAGGCGAAGAATCATGGAAACCAATATCGTTGAAGTAGAGAACTTTGTTCAGCAGTCAGAAGAGAGGCGGGGTAGCGCCTTTACGCAGGAAGTGAAACGCTACCTGGAGCGCTACCCGAATACGCAATATGTTGATGTTTTACTTACTGATTTGAATGGTTGCTTCCGTGGAAAACGTATCCCTGTTGCAAGCCTGAAGAAGTTGGAGAAAGGGTGTTATTTCCCGGCCTCGGTGTTTGCAATGGATATTCTGGGCAACGTAGTAGAAGAAGCGGGTCTGGGTCAGGAAATGGGCGAGCCGGATCGTACTTGTGTTCCTGTTCTCGGTTCCTTAACCCCTTCTGCCGCCGATCCAGAGTTTATCGGTCAGATGCTCCTGACCATGGTCGATGAAGATGGCGCTCCCTTTGACGTTGAGCCGCGGAACGTTCTTAACCGCCTGTGGCAGCAGCTACGCCAGCGCGGATTGTTCCCGGTTGTAGCGGTAGAGCTGGAGTTCTATTTACTGGATCGTCAGCGCGACGCTGAAGGGTATCTGCAACCGCCCTGCGCGCCCGGCACCGATGACCGCAATACACAAAGCCAGGTTTACTCCGTTGATAACCTCAACCACTTCGCCGACGTGCTCAATGATATTGATGAACTGGCGCAGTTACAGTTAATTCCCGCCGACGGTGCGGTCGCCGAAGCCTCGCCGGGTCAGTTTGAAATCAACCTTTACCATACCGATAACGTGCTGGAAGCCTGCGATGATGCGCTGGCGCTAAAACGCCTGGTGCGTCTGATGGCAGAAAAGCATAAGATGCACGCCACTTTTATGGCGAAGCCGTATGAAGAGCACGCGGGCAGCGGGATGCATATCCATATCAGTATGCAAAATAATCGTGGCGAGAACGTGCTTTCTGACGCGGAAGGCGAAGATTCGCCGCTGCTGAAAAAAATGCTCGCCGGAATGATCGATCTGATGCCGTCATCAATGGCGTTGCTGGCACCAAACGTGAACTCGTATCGCCGCTTCCAGCCGGGGATGTATGTACCGACGCAGGCGTCGTGGGGCCATAACAACCGCACCGTCGCCCTGCGTATTCCATGCGGCGATCGTCATAATCACCGCGTGGAATATCGCGTGGCGGGTGCCGATGCCAACCCATATCTGGTGATGGCAGCGATTTTTGCCGGTATTTTGCACGGTCTTGATAACGAGCTGCCGTTGCAGGAAGAAGTCGAAGGCAACGGGCTGGAACAGGATGGCTTACCCTTCCCGATTCGCCAGAGCGATGCCCTGGGTGAGTTTATCGAGAATGATCACCTGCGCCGCTATTTAGGCGAACGGTTTTGCCATGTCTATCACGCCTGTAAAAATGATGAGCTGTTGCAGTTTGAGCGCCTCATCACAGAAACAGAAATTGAGTGGATGTTGAAAAACGCGTAATACCCCTTGCGGGGTTGTTTCATCGGCCTGAGCGGAGCCAGGCCTGACATTTGCTGGTAATCCAGACATTTTCCGGATGTCGCGTTATGGAGCGCAGGCGGCAACGGGCTTCCGTTAACGATTAAGACTGTGACGAGGAAATGAGATGATGCCGATGATTAAATCCCCGCATGGCGAGGGAGGCTGCGTATGCGCCCCTCCTGCGACTGACTGGACTCCGCCCCCTTTGCTTCCCTTGCTAAACAGGTTTGATTTCAGGTCGACACGACCGCAAACCTTATTACGCAGGGGAGGCAGCAATTATGGCTATTAATTCACCACTGAATATTGCTGCGCAACCCGGCAAAACCCGTCTGCGAAAATCACTGAAATTGTGGCAGGTGGTAATGATGGGTCTGGCCTATCTCACGCCGATGACTGTGTTCGATACTTTTGGCATTGTGTCAGGCATTAGCGACGGTCACGTTCCGGCGTCCTATTTGCTGGCGCTGGCGGGCGTGCTGTTTACCGCTATCAGCTACGGCAAACTGGTTCGCCAGTTTCCGGAGGCCGGTTCGGCCTATACCTACGCGCAAAAGTCGATTAACCCGCACGTCGGATTTATGGTCGGCTGGTCATCACTGCTGGATTATCTCTTTTTGCCGATGATCAACGTTTTGTTGGCGAAAATCTATCTCTCCGCCCTCTTCCCGGAAGTGCCGCCGTGGGTGTGGGTGGTAACCTTCGTCGCCATTTTAACCGCCGCGAATCTGAAGAGCGTCAACCTGGTCGCTAACTTCAATACCCTGTTTGTGTTGGTGCAAATCTCCATCATGGTGGTGTTTATCTTCCTGGTGGTTCAGGGACTGCATAAAGGAGAAGGCGTTGGCACGGTCTGGTCGTTACAGCCGTTTATCAGCGAGAACGCGCATCTGATTCCGATTATTACCGGGGCGACGATCGTCTGCTTCTCTTTCCTTGGTTTCGATGCAGTGACCACACTTTCGGAAGAGACACCAGACGCCGCACGCGTGATCCCGAAAGCCATCTTCCTGACGGCGGTCTATGGTGGCGTTATCTTTATCGCGGCGTCGTTCTTTATGCAGCTGTTCTTCCCCGATATCAGCCGCTTTAAAGACCCGGACGCCGCACTGCCTGAAATTGCACTCTACGTCGGCGGTAAGCTGTTCCAGTCGATTTTCCTTTGCACCACGTTTGTGAACACGTTAGCGTCTGGCCTGGCCTCACATGCCAGCGTGTCACGTCTGCTGTATGTGATGGGGCGCGACAATGTGTTTCCGGAGCGCGTGTTTGGCTATGTGCATCCGAAATGGCGGACTCCGGCACTGAACGTCATTATGGTCGGGATTGTCGCGATGTCGGCGCTGTTCTTCGATTTAGTTACCGCCACAGCGTTAATTAACTTCGGCGCGTTGGTAGCGTTTACCTTCGTTAACCTGTCGGTGTTCAACCACTTCTGGCGGCGCAAAGGAATGAATAAAAGCTGGAAGGAACACTTCCACTATTTATTAATGCCGCTGGTTGGCGCGCTGACGGTGGGCGTGCTGTGGATTAACCTCGAAGCCACCTCGCTGACGCTGGGTCTGGTATGGGCTTCGTTAGGCGGCGCATATTTGTGGTATCTGATTCGCCGCTATCGCAAAGTGCCGCTGTACGAAGGTGACAGAACGCCAGTGAGCGAAACGTAATAGTCGGATGCGCGCCGCATTATCCTGCCTGAGGGTAATGCGCCGCGCCATTAACTATAAAAAGATGTATGACCCGGATCACGAGTGCTATCATCCGCCCTTATGCTTAGCGCATTAACCCCAGGGGCAAATAATGAACCACGATATCCCGCTAAAATATTTTGATATTGCCGATGAGTACGCGACCGAATGCGCAGAGCCTGTCGCAGACGCTGAACGCACACCGCTGGCCCACTACTTCCAGTTACTGCTCACCCGTTTGATGAACAATGAAGAGATCAGCGAAGAAGCCCAACATGAAATGGCTGCTGAAGCGGGGATTAATCCCGTACGCATTGATGAGATCGCAGAGTTTTTGAATCAATGGGGTAATGAGTAATTATTTAATTGCAGACGATCGGTCAGTATCGTTGTCCGGATAAAGCGTTCACTCTGCATCCGGTTAAAATGACACGCATTGCAGCGTGCTTTAATGGGTTTCTCACGATCGTACCGCTCTGCTCCTCGCTAAGTTGTTCTGTGAGTTATAGTTATAGAGAAATCACGGGTACGAATGTTGAACAGATGGCGACGCCATCTGTTCAACGACCAACCACACGGCCCTCATTACGACCCCTGAACACAAACGGTAATGGCAAATGTCATTAAATATTAGTAAGATAGCCTCTTTACATAAAATCCCTTAATATTATGCGCCAGGTATTATCGTCTCTTTTGGTGATTGCTGGACTTGTGAGTGGTCAGGCAATCGCCGCGCCTGAATCTCCCCCGCATGCTGATATCCGCGACAGCGGTTTTGTCTATTGCGTCAGCGGGCAAGTCAACACCTTTAACCCATCCAAAGCGAGCAGTGGGTTAATTGTCGATACCCTTGCCGCCCAGTTTTATGATCGACTGCTGGATGTCGATCCCTATACCTATCGCCTGATGCCGGAACTTGCCGAAAGCTGGGAAGTACTCGACAACGGCGCGACCTATCGCTTCCACCTGCGTCGCGATGTTCCGTTTCAAAAAACCGACTGGTTTACTCCCACTCGTAAAATGAATGCCGACGATGTGGTGTTTACCTTCCAGCGAATTTTTGACCGCAACAACCCGTGGCATAACGTCAACGGCAGCAACTTCCCCTACTTCGACAGCCTGCAATTTGCCGATAACGTGAAAAGCGTCCGCAAACTGGATAATCATACCGTTGAGTTCCGACTCGCCCAGCCGGATGCTTCTTTTTTGTGGCACCTCGCAACCCATTATGCTTCGGTCATGTCGGCAGAATATGCCCGGAAGTTAGAGAAAGAAGATCGCCAGGAGCAACTCGACCGTCAACCGGTCGGCACCGGTCCGTATCAGTTGTCGGAATACCGCGCCGGGCAATTTATTCGCCTACAACGTCATGATGACTTCTGGCGCGGTAAACCGTTAATGCCGCAGGTAGTGGTGGATTTAGGCTCCGGCGGCACCGGACGTCTGTCGAAACTCCTGACCGGGGAATGCGACGTTCTGGCCTGGCCTGCTGCCAGCCAGCTATCTATTTTGCGTGACGACCCGCGCTTGCGTTTAACGCTGCGTCCTGGGATGAACGTCGCCTATCTGGCATTTAACACCGCCAAACCGCCGCTAAATAATCCCGCTGTCCGCCATGCGCTGGCACTGGCGATTAATAACCAGCGCCTGATGCAATCCATCTATTATGGTACGGCTGAAACGGCGGCCTCTATTTTACCGCGCGCCTCGTGGGCCTATGACAACGAGGCTAAAATTACTGAATACAATCCGGCGAAATCGCGCGAACAGTTGAAGTCGTTGGGGCTGGAAAATTTAACGCTGAAACTGTGGGTGCCCACACGTTCGCAGGCGTGGAACCCCAGTCCACTGAAAACTGCCGAACTGATTCAGGCGGATATGGCGCAGGTTGGCGTAAAAGTGGTGATTGTGCCGGTAGAAGGTCGCTTTCAGGAGGCGCGGTTGATGGATATGAGCCATGATCTGACGTTATCCGGTTGGGCGACGGACAGTAACGACCCGGACAGTTTCTTCCGTCCTTTACTGAGCTGCGCGGCAATTCATTCACAGACCAACCTCGCCCACTGGTGCGATCCGAAATTCGACAGCGTGTTGCGTAAGGCGCTCTCCTCGCAGCAGCTGGCGGCGCGTATTGAAGCCTATGACGAAGCGCAGAGTATTCTGGCGCAGGAATTGCCCATTTTGCCGCTGGCGTCGTCATTGCGTTTGCAGGCCTATCGGTACGATATCAAAGGTCTGGTACTTAGCCCGTTTGGTAACGCCTCCTTTGCTGGGGTGTATCGCGAGAAACAGGATGAGGTGAAAAAACCATGATTATCTTCACCTTACGCCGCATTTTGTTATTGATTGTCACCTTGTTCCTGCTGACCTTCGTTGGCTTCAGCTTGAGCTATTTCACCCCTCATGCGCCGTTACAAGGCGCGTCACTGTGGAATGCCTGGGTGTTCTGGTTTAACGGCCTGATCCACTGGGATTTTGGTGTTTCCAGCATTAACGGTCAACCGATTGCCGAACAGTTAAAAGAGGTCTTCCCGGCGACGATGGAACTGTGCATCCTCGCCTTCGGTTTTGCGCTGATTGTTGGCATCCCCGTGGGGATGATTGCCGGGATTACGCGCCATAAGTGGCAGGATAACTTGATCAACGCCATCGCCTTACTGGGCTTTTCAATCCCGGTGTTCTGGCTGGCGCTTCTGTTGACGCTGTTTTGTTCACTCACGCTAGGTTGGTTGCCCGTTTCAGGGCGTTTCGATCTGCTCTACGAAGTGAAACCGATTACCGGTTTTGCGTTGATTGATGCCTGGCTTTCGGACTCACCATGGCGGGATGAAATGATCATGAGCGCAATCCGCCATATGATATTGCCCGTGATCACCCTGTCGGTTGCGCCAACAACTGAAGTGATCCGCCTGATGCGTATCAGCACTATCGAAGTGTATGACCAGAACTATGTAAAAGCGGCGGCGACCCGCGGTTTGTCGCGCTTTACTATTTTGCGTCGCCACGTTCTGCATAACGCGTTACCGCCGGTTATTCCTCGCCTGGGCTTACAGTTTTCCACCATGCTGACGCTGGCGATGATCACCGAAATGGTTTTTAGCTGGCCGGGTTTAGGGCGCTGGTTAATTAACGCCATCCGCCAGCAGGATTACGCAGCCATTTCCGCCGGAGTGATGGTGTGTGGCTCACTGGTCATTATTGTTAACGTGATTTCTGATATTTTGGGTGCCATGGCTAACCCTCTGAAACATAAGGAATGGTATGCCTTACGATAGCGTATACAGCGAAAAGCGCCCGCCGGGCACGCTGCGTACCGCCTGGCGCAAATTTTATAGTGACGCCTCTGCGATGGTCGGCCTGTACGGCTGCGCGGGGCTGGCTGTACTGTGTATTTTTGGCGGCTGGTTTGCGCCTTACGGCATCGACCAGCAATTTCTCGGTTATCAATTATTGCCGCCGTCATGGTCGCGCTATGGCGAAGTTTCTTTCTTCCTGGGGACTGACGACCTCGGACGCGATGTTTTAAGCCGTTTACTGAGCGGAGCTGCGCCAACCGTGGGTGGCGCATTTGTGGTGACGCTTGCCGCGACGATCTGTGGCCTGGTACTGGGCACCTTCGCCGGGGCGACACACGGCCTCCGCTCAGCGGTGCTTAACCATATTCTGGATACCTTACTGGCGATCCCTTCGCTGCTGTTGGCAATTATCGTTGTAGCGTTTGCCGGACCGAGTTTGTCCCACGCTATGTTTGCTGTCTGGCTGGCATTGCTGCCGCGTATGGTACGTTCGATTTACAGCATGGTGCATGACGAACTGGAAAAAGAGTACGTTATCGCCGCCCGTCTGGATGGCGCATCAACGCTGAATATTCTCTGGTTTGCTGTGATGCCAAACATCACCGCCGGGCTGGTCACCGAGATCACCCGCGCACTGTCGATGGCAATTCTCGATATCGCCGCGCTGGGCTTTCTCGATCTCGGCGCACAACTCCCCTCGCCTGAATGGGGAGCGATGCTCGGTGATGCGCTGGAACTGATTTATGTCGCCCCGTGGACTGTCATGCTGCCAGGTGCGGCAATTATGATTAGCGTGTTGTTGGTTAACCTCCTTGGCGATGGCGTTCGTCGTGCGATTATTGCGGGGGTGGAATAATGCCATTACTCGATATTCGTAACCTGACCATTGAATTTAAAACCGGTGATGAGTGGGTTAAAGCCGTCGACCGGGTAAGTATGACCTTAACCGAAGGTGAAATCCGCGGTCTTGTTGGTGAATCCGGTTCCGGCAAGAGTTTGATTGCGAAAGCGATTTGTGGGGTGAATAAAGATAACTGGCGTGTTACTGCTGACCGTATGCGTTTTGATGATATCGATTTGCTGCGTCTCTCCGCACGCGAACGGCGCAAACTGGTTGGCCATAACGTGTCGATGATTTTCCAGGAACCGCAGTCGTGTCTTGACCCTTCAGAACGTGTGGGTCGCCAGTTGATGCAAAACATCCCAGCCTGGACCTATAAAGGCCGTTGGTGGCAGCGTTTTGGCTGGCGCAAACGCCGTGCCATTGAACTGCTGCACCGCGTGGGGATTAAAGATCACAAAGATGCGATGCGCAGTTTTCCCTATGAGTTGACCGAAGGTGAATGTCAGAAAGTGATGATAGCCATTGCACTGGCGAATCAACCGCGTCTGCTGATTGCTGACGAACCGACCAACTCAATGGAGCCAACAACCCAGGCGCAAATCTTTCGCCTGCTGACGCGTCTCAACCAAAACAGCAATACCACTATTTTGCTTATCAGCCATGACTTACAAATGCTTAGCCAATGGGCGGATAAAATTAACGTGCTTTACTGCGGTCAAACAGTGGAAACCGCGCCGAGTAAGGAGTTGGTGACGATGCCACATCATCCTTATACCCAGGCGCTGATCCGCGCGATACCAGACTTCGGCAGCGCGATGCCGCATAAAAGTCGCCTCAATACGCTACCCGGCGCTATCCCACTGCTGGAACAGTTACCGATTGGTTGTCGTCTGGGGCCACGTTGCCCGTATGCACAACGAGAATGCATTGTGACGCCACGTTTGACGGGGGCGAAAAATCATCTCTATGCCTGTCATTTCCCGCTGAACATGGAGAAAGAGTGAGATGATCGAAACGCTGCTTGAAGTGCGTAATTTAAGTAAAACGTTCCGCTACCGGACCGGCTGGTTTCGTCGTCAGACCGTAGAAGCGGTAAAACCCTTGAGCTTTACGCTACGTGAAGGCCAGACACTGGCGATTATTGGCGAGAATGGTTCGGGTAAATCCACGCTGGCAAAAATGCTGGCGGGAATGATAGAGCCTACCAGCGGCGAGTTATTGATTGACGATCATCCGCTGCATTTTGGCGATTATTCCTTCCGCAGTCAGCGTATTCGCATGATTTTTCAGGATCCTTCGACCTCGTTGAATCCCCGTCAACGTATCTCGCAAATTCTGGATTTTCCATTGCGTCTGAACACCGACCTGGAACCGGAACAGCGTCGCAAACAGATTATTGAAACGATGCGTATGGTTGGGCTGCTACCGGATCACGTCAGTTACTATCCGCATATGTTGGCACCCGGGCAAAAACAGCGTCTGGGTCTGGCGCGCGCGCTGATATTGCGCCCAAAAGTCATTATTGCCGATGAAGCCCTCGCTTCACTGGATATGTCGATGCGTTCGCAGTTGATTAATCTGATGCTGGAATTACAGGAAAAACAGGGCATTTCGTATATTTATGTTACCCAGCATATCGGAATGATGAAGCACATTAGCGACCAGGTGCTGGTGATGCATCAGGGCGAGGTTGTCGAGCGAGGCAGCACCGCGGATGTGCTGGCATCGCCGCTGCATGAACTCACCAAACGGCTGATTGCCGGTCATTTTGGCGAGGCATTGACGGCGGATGCGTGGCGTAAAGATCGCTAATTTTCTGAATCCTCCTTCCAGATTATTCACCTCATTCTGACAAAAGATTAAATCTTGTCAGAATGAGGTGATAGATAAAATTAAATCAAATGCGCGTGATTTAAGACGCAATCTTACTTTGCAGGAACGAAAGCTCTGGCGATATCTTCGCAGCCGACGTTTTAGTGATTTCAAATTTCGCCGTCAACATCCAGTGGGGAGCTACATTCTCGATTTTGCTTGCTGCTCGGCGCGTGTAGTCGTTGAGCTGGATGGTGGGCAGCATGATTTAGCAGTTGCCTATGATTCCAGGCGCACTAGCTGGCTTGAGTCGCAGGGCTGGACCGTGCTGCGTTTCTGGAATAACGAGATTGATTGTAATGAGGAGACGGTGCTGGAGAATATTCTGCAGGAACTGAACCGCCGGTCACCCTCTCCCTGAAAGAGCGAGGGGGCAGACCGAGCCGAATAGCTGTTGTGGTGAAAACATGGAGACGGTGCTGGAGAATATTCGGCAAGGTCTGAACCGTCCCAGCCATCGCCATGAAAGGGTTAGGGGCTGTATGAGCCTGTTTGTTGCTGGGGTAACAATATTTGCACAATACGGTCCCCTCGCCCCTCTGGGGAGAGGGTTAGGGTGAGGGGAAAAGCGCCCCCCCTGCCGCAGCCTGCTCCGGTCGGACCTGGCAACTATAGCTACTCACAGCCAGGTTGATTATAATAACCGTTTATCTGTTCGTACTGTTTACTAAAACGACGAATCGCCTGATTTTCAGGCACAACAAGCATCAACAATAAGGATTAAAGCTATGGGTTTTCTTTCCGGTAAGCGCATTCTGGTAACCGGTGTTGCCAGCAAACTATCCATCGCCTACGGTATCGCTCAGGCGATGCACCGCGAAGGAGCTGAACTGGCATTCACCTACCAGAACGACAAACTGAAAGGCCGCGTAGAAGAATTTGCCGCTCAATTGGGTTCTGACATCGTTCTGCAGTGCGATGTTGCAGAAGATGCCAGCATCGACACCATGTTCGCTGAACTGGGGAAAGTTTGGCCGAAATTTGACGGTTTCGTACACTCTATTGGTTTTGCACCTGGCGATCAGCTGGATGGTGACTATGTTAACGCCGTTACCCGTGAAGGCTTCAAAATTGCCCACGACATCAGCTCCTACAGCTTCGTTGCAATGGCAAAAGCTTGCCGCTCCATGCTGAATCCGGGTTCTGCCCTGCTGACCCTTTCCTACCTTGGCGCTGAGCGCGCTATCCCGAACTACAACGTTATGGGTCTGGCAAAAGCGTCTCTGGAAGCGAACGTGCGCTATATGGCGAACGCGATGGGTCCGGAAGGTGTGCGTGTTAACGCCATCTCTGCTGGTCCGATCCGTACTCTGGCGGCTTCCGGTATCAAAGACTTCCGCAAAATGCTGGCTCATTGCGAAGCCGTTACCCCGATTCGCCGTACCGTTACTATTGAAGATGTGGGTAACTCTGCGGCATTCCTGTGCTCCGATCTCTCTGCCGGTATCTCCGGTGAAGTAGTCCACGTTGACGGCGGTTTCAGCATCGCTGCAATGAACGAACTCGAACTGAAATAATCGTTCTGTTGGTAAAGATGGGCGGCGTTCTGCCGCCCGTTATCTCTGTTATACCTTTCTGATATTTGTTATCGCCGATCCGTCTTTCTCCCCTTCCCGCCTTGCGTCAGGATAACGATTTCCCTTACGACCAAGGAGCGCCCATGGAACAACGCCACATCACCGGCAAAAGCCACTGGTATCATGAAACGCAATCCAGTACTGCGGAGTATGACGTTCTGCCTCTGGTCCCGGAAGCCGCAAAGGTCAGCGATCCCTTTCTGCTCGACGTGATCCTTGATGAAGAAACGCTGGCCCCCTTCCTTTCATGGCTGGTCCCTGCGCGCGTTCTTGCAGTGGAATTGTTCCCTGACCAGCTTACCGTGACCCGTTCACAGACTTTCACCGCTTATGAACGCTTGTCTACGGCCCTGACGGTTGCTCAGGTTTGCGGCGTCCAGCGGTTATGTAACTACTATTCGGCGCGACTTACGCCGCTCCCCGGGCCTGATTCCTCCAGGGAAAGTAATCATCGGTTGGCACAAATCACGCAATATGCCCGCCAACTGGCTAGCTCGCCTTCTATTATCGACAACCGATCGCGCCAGCATCTGAATGACGTCGGTCTTACTGCCTGGGACTGTGTAATCATTAACCAAATCATTGGATTTATTGGCTTTCAGGCGCGGACCATTGCGACATTTCAGGCTTATCTTGGACATCCGGTACGCTGGTTACCCGGTCTGGAGATACAAAACTATGCCGACGCGTCACTGTTTACTGATGAATCAATACGCTGGCGAAGCAGCTATGAGGTGGAAAAACTACCTGAAGATTACACAAAAAGTTCAACTGCAGAACTTTGCCAACTGGCTGAAACACTCTCTCTCCACCCTATTTCACTTTCCCTTCTTGAAAAGTTGTTAAACAGCACACGGGTTAATACACAGCCGGATAATCAGCTTGCGGCGTTGTTATGCGCACGGATAAATGGCAGCCCTGCTTGTTTTGCCGCCTGTATGGATTCATTAAATGAATATAAAAAAATCAACACCCTTCTGCGCAAGGGCGAAAATGAAATTAACCAATGGGCTGACCGTCATTCTGTTGAGCACGCTACCGTTCAGGCGATACAATGGCTGACCCGAGCACCCGATCGCTTTAGCGCCGCCCAGTTCAGCCCTTTACTCGAACACGAAAAATCATCAACGCAGATTATTAATCTGCTGGTATGGAGCGGGCTGTGTGGCTGGATAAATCGCTTAAAAATCGCGTTGGGTGAGACATATTAACCTTGCCGCGTCAGACAGATTCGCGTAAAACTGTCAGCCGCTCTAATGGCCACCAAAATAGACAATTATGTTTCAGGACAACCCGCTGCTAGCGCAGCTTAAACAGCAACTGCATTCCCAGACGCCACGCGCTGAAGGGGTGGTAAAAGCCACAGAAAAAGGCTTTGGCTTCCTGGAAGTCGACGCGCAAAAAAGTTATTTCATTCCGCCGCCGCAGATGAAAAAAGTCATGCATGGCGACCGAATTATCGCGGTGATCCACAGTGAAAAAGAACGTGAATCCGCAGAGCCAGAAGAACTGGTTGAACCGTTCCTGACTCGTTTCGTGGGTAAGGTTCAGGGCAAAAATGACCGTCTGGCCATCGTTCCTGATCATCCACTCTTAAAAGACGCCATTCCTTGCCGCGCAGCCCGTGGCCTGAACCACGAGTTTAAAGAAGGCGACTGGGCGGTTGCCGAAATGCGCCGTCATCCGCTGAAAGGCGATCGTTCTTTCTATGCAGAACTGACACAATACATCACTTTTGGTGACGATCACTTTGTACCGTGGTGGGTTACCCTTGCACGCCATAATCTGGAAAAAGAAGCACCAGACGGCGTCGCTACCGAAATGCTCGATGAAGGTCTGGTTCGTGAAGATCTGACCGCGCTGGATTTTGTCACCATCGACAGTGCCAGCACAGAAGATATGGATGACGCCCTTTTCGCTAAGGCGTTGCCGGATGACAAACTTCAGCTGATTGTGGCGATTGCCGATCCAACCGCGTGGATTGCTGAAGGCAGTAAGCTGGACAAAGCCGCGAAAATTCGCGCATTCACCAACTATCTGCCTGGCTTCAACATCCCTATGCTGCCTCGCGAGCTTTCTGACGATCTCTGCTCACTGCGCGCCAATGAAGTCCGCCCGGTACTGGCATGCCGCATGACGCTCTCCGCTGATGGCACCATTGAAGATAATATCGAATTCTTTGCCGCCACCATCGAATCCAAAGCGAAGCTGGTGTATGACCAGGTTTCTGACTGGCTGGAAAATACCGGTGACTGGAAGCCTGAAAGTGAAGCAATTGCCGAACAAGTCCGTTTGTTAGCGCAAATTTGCCAACGCCGCGGCGAGTGGCGTCATAACCACGCACTGGTGTTTAAAGATCGCCCGGATTACCGCTTTATTCTCGGTGAAAAAGGTGAAGTGCTGGATATCGTCGCCGAGCCTCGTCGCATTGCCAACCGTATCGTCGAAGAAGCGATGATTGCCGCTAACATTTGTGCGGCCCGCGTACTGCGCGATAAGCTCGGTTTTGGCATCTATAACGTGCATATGGGCTTTGATCCGGCGAATGCCGACGCGCTGGCAGCGTTGCTGAAAACGCACGGTCTGCATGTCGATGCCGAAGAAGTGCTCACGCTGGACGGTTTCTGCAAACTGCGTCGTGAACTGGATGCGCAACCAACTGGTTTCCTCGACAGCCGCATTCGTCGCTTCCAGTCATTTGCTGAAATTAGCACTGAACCCGGTCCTCACTTTGGCCTCGGTCTGGAAGCATACGCCACCTGGACATCGCCGATCCGTAAATATGGCGACATGATCAACCACCGTCTGCTGAAAGCGGTTATCAAAGGCGAAACTGCGACGCGTCCACAGGATGAGATCACTGTCCAAATGGCCGAGCGTCGCCGTCTCAATCGGATGGCAGAACGTGATGTTGGTGACTGGTTATACGCACGCTTCCTGAAAGACAAAGCCGGGACCGACACCCGTTTCGCGGCGGAAATTGTCGATATCAGCCGTGGCGGCATGCGTGTTCGTTTGGTTGATAACGGCGCTATCGCCTTTATTCCTGCACCTTTCTTACACGCTGTGCGCGATGAAATGGTTTGCAGCCAGGAAAACGGCACCGTACAAATTAAAGGTGAAACGGTTTATAAAGTAACTGACGTTATTGACGTCACCATTGCCGAAGTCCGCATGGAAACCCGCAGCATTATTGCGCGCCCGGTCGCGTAATCTCCTTTCACGGCCCATTCCTTATGAATGGGCCGTTTATTTCCCCGCTCTACCTTCATCATATCCCGGCAGTTTTTTAACTGACTTTCGTTTGAAAACTGGCGTTTTTCCAAAACTGGATTACAAATAAATATATAAAAAAAACAATGCGTTTAGCCGCCGTTAATTTCATGTAAGTCATGTTGTTCCTTTTATTTAACCGCGGACTCCGCTGTTAACCGGAGGATATGCATCATGAAAACCGTTAGGGAGTCCACAACGTTGTACAACTTTCTCGGATCGCACAATTCATACTGGCGGTTGACGGAAAGCAGCGATGTTTTGCGCTTTTCTACCACCGAAACCACAGAACCTGAACGTATGTTGCAGTTATCTGCCGAACAGGCTGCTCGAATCAGGGAAATGACGGTCATCACCTCCAGCCTGATGATGAGTCTGACCGTCGATGAAAGCGATCTTTCTGTGCATCTGGTAGGACGAAAAATCAATAAACGGGAATGGGCTGGCAACGCGTCTGCATGGCATGACACACCGGCGGTTGCTCGTGATTTATCACACGGGCTTTCCTTTGCTGAGCAGGTAGTTTCTGAAGCACATTCCGCAATAGTCATTCTCGACAGCCGGGGGAATATTCAACGCTTCAATCGCTTATGTGAAGATTACACAGGGTTGAAAGAACACGACGTCATTGGGCAAAGCGTGTTTAAACTGTTTATGAGCCGTCGTGAAGCTGCGGCATCCAGGCGCAATAACCGTGTATTTTTTCGAAGCGGCAATGCATATGAAGTCGAACTGTGGATACCAACACGTAAAGGCCAGCGGCTGTTTCTGTTTCGCAATAAATTTGTCCACAGCGGCAGTGGCAAAAACGAGATTTTTTTAATCTGTTCCGATACCGACATTACCGAAGAGCGCCGCGCTCAGGAGCGACTGCGTATTCTGGCAAATACCGACAGTATCACCGGACTGCCGAATCGTAACGCAATGCAGGAGTTAATCGATCACGCTATTAATCATGCAGATAACAATAAAGTTGGGGTTGTGTATCTTGATTTGGATAATTTTAAAAAGGTCAACGACGCCTATGGGCATTTGTTTGGTGACCAGTTATTACGCGACGTGTCATTGGCTATTTTAAGCTGTCTCGAACATGACCAGGTGTTGGCGCGTCCAGGTGGCGATGAGTTTCTGGTACTGGCATCCAATACCTCACAAAGCGCGCTGGAAGCAATGGCATCACGAATTTTGACCCGCTTACGCCTCCCCTTTCGTATTGGTTTAATTGAAGTTTATACCAGCTGTTCAGTAGGTATTGCACTCTCTCCCGAACATGGTTCGGACAGCGCGGCTATTATTCGTCACGCCGACACAGCAATGTACACAGCGAAGGAAGGCGGACGAGGACAATTTTGCGTTTTTACCCCAGAAATGAATCAACGGGTATTTGAATATCTCTGGCTGGATACCAACTTGCGTAAAGCACTAGAAAACGATCAGTTGGTTATTCACTATCAACCGAAAATCACCTGGCGTGGCGAAGTGCGCAGTCTGGAAGCACTAGTACGTTGGCAGTCACCTGAACGTGGGTTGATTCCACCGTTGGACTTCATTTCCTACGCCGAAGAGTCAGGGCTAATTGTGCCTTTAGGCCGTTGGGTGATTCTCGATGTCGTACGCCAGGTGGCAAAGTGGCGGGATAAAGGCATAAACCTGCGAGTGGCGGTAAATATTTCTGCACGTCAGCTCGCCGATCAAACCATTTTCACCGCCCTGAAACAGGTTCTCCAGGAACTCAATTTTGAATACTGCCCTATAGATGTTGAACTGACAGAGAGTTGTCTGATTGAGAATGATGAACTGGCACTGTCTGTTATTCAACAATTTAGCCAACTAGGTGCGCAAGTACATCTGGATGATTTTGGTACCGGCTACTCTTCACTTTCGCAACTGGCGCGCTTTCCGATCGATGCCATCAAACTTGACCAGGTTTTTGTTCGAGATATTCACAAACAACCTGTCTCGCAGTCACTGGTCCGGGCGATCGTCGCTGTGGCCCAGGCATTGAATCTTCAGGTGATCGCCGAAGGTGTAGAGAGTGCAAAGGAAGATGCTTTTTTAACCAAGAACGGGATCAATGAGCGGCAAGGATTTTTGTTTGCCAAACCGATGCCCGCCGTCGCCTTCGAACGCTGGTATAAACGCTATCTGAAGCGCGCATAAGTAGATGAATATATATACTTAGCGCTATATCCCGTCATTATATATCGTATTCCTGGATGATAATTAGCCGTTGCTGTTAAACACTTCTCTTTTAGCGGCAATTTTTGCATTATTCATTTTCCACTTTTGCTATAAGGATGTCCTTGATGTCTGAATTTGATGCCCAGCGCGTTGCCGAACGTATTGATATTGTGTTAGATATCCTTGTGGCAGGCGATTACCACTCTGCGATCCATAATCTCGAGATACTTAAAGCAGAACTCTTGCGCCAGGTTGCTGAATCTACGCCAGACATCCCGAAGGCACCGTGGGAGATTTAACAATCGTGCCTTCAGGTTTTCCTATTTGAGGATGCCCGGCGCGTCAGTATTTTTTTATTAAGTATTATAACGTTATAAGAATTACAGCGATGAATTCCCGACAACAAACTATTCTACAGATGGTCATTGACCAGGGTCAGGTTAGCGTAACCGATCTGGCAAAAGCCACTGGAGTTTCTGAAGTTACCATTCGCCAGGATCTCAACACACTCGAAAAACTGAGTTACCTCCGCCGTGCACATGGCTTTGCTGTTTCGCTTGATAGTGATGACGTCGAAACCCGTATGATGAGCAACTATACGCTGAAGCGTGAACTCGCCGAGTTTGCCGCGTCGCTGGTTCAACCGGGCGAAACCATCTTTATCGAAAATGGCAGCAGCAATGCCCTACTCGCCCGGACTCTGGGCGAGCAGAAGAAAAATGTCACTATCATCACGGTCAGCAGCTACATCGCGCATTTGCTGAAAGACGCGCCTTGTGAAGTTATTTTGCTCGGTGGCGTGTATCAGAAAAAAAGCGAAAGTATGGTTGGCCCTTTGACACGCCAGTGCATCCAACAGGTGCATTTCAGCAAAGCATTTATTGGTATTGATGGCTGGCAACCTGAAACTGGATTTACCGGTCGCGATATGATGCGTACCGATGTGGTCAATGCCGTGCTGGAAAAAGAGTGCGAAGCGATAGTCCTGACTGACAGCTCGAAATTTGGTGCTGTACATTCATACTCCATCGGTCCCGTTGAGCGATTCAATCGCGTGATTACCGATTCGAAAATACGCGCCAGCGATCTGATGCATCTTGAGCACAGTAAACTCACCGTTCACGTCGTTGACATTTAACCATTTCCCTTCTCTACGGATGATTTGCAGTTTGGCAAATCATCCGCTCTAAGATGATTCCTGGTTGATAATTAAGACTATTTACCTGTTATTAACACTCTCAAGATATAAAATTATTATCAGCGATATAACAGGAAGTCATTATCACCTGCGTGATATAACCCTGCGCGCGAGCAGATTTCACGGAATAATTTCACCAGGCTTATTCTTAGCTATTATAGTTATAGAGAGCTTACTTCCGTGAATCATAAATTCAGGAGAGAGTATTATGTTTGTAACGAGCAAAAAAATGACCGCGGCTGTTCTGGCAATTACTTTGGCAATGTCTCTGAGTGCCTGTTCTAACTGGTCTAAACGGGACCGCAACACCGCAATCGGCGCGGGTGCAGGGGCATTAGGCGGTGCAGTACTGACCGATGGCAGTACGTTGGGTACATTAGGTGGTGCAGCTGTCGGTGGTGTTATTGGTCACCAGGTCGGTAAATAATCGTAAATAAATGTCGATTATCGACTCGCAATTATAATACGCTTGATTCTGTTCAGTACGAAATAACTGAATAATACACACAGTAAAATATTCGAAAGCCACGGATATATCCGTGGCTTTTTATGTTAACCGCCTGCGAGTTTTACCTTCATCCCTTTCGCTTCAAGTAGTGATTTTAATAAATCACGCTTATCGCCCTGGATTTCAATAACTCCATCTTTAACTGCTCCGCCGCAGCCGCATTTTTTCTTCAGTTCCGCTGCAAGTTTTGTCAGTTCGGCATCATCGAGATCGACACCGGTAATCAGGCAAACGCCCTTACCTTTACGTCCACTGGTCTGACGCTGAATACGCACCACACCGTCGCCTTTAGGGCGTACAGGGGCCGCTTTGGGCTCATCAATACGTCCGGTTTCCGTTGAGTAGACCAGACGGCTGTTGGAATCACTCATCATGCACTCCGCTGTAAAGAGGCGTTGATCGCTTTCAGCGTCTGCGCTGGATCTACCGATTGCGTTACCGGGCGACCAATCACCATATAATCAACACCAGCCGACAACGCCTGTTCTGGCGTCATAATGCGGCGCTGGTCACCAGCTTCACTCCCCTGCGGACGAATGCCCGGCGTAACCAGTTTGAACTCCTGACCGAATACCTGTTTAAAGCGCACAGCTTCCTGAGCAGAACACACCACACCATCAAGGCCACATTTTTGCGTCAGTGCCGCCAGACGTTCTGCATAATCTGCAGGTGACAGTGTCATGCCAAGATCGACCAGGTCGCTGGCTTCCATGCTGGTCAACACTGTCACAGCAATCAAAAGCGGTGCATCTTTGCCAAACGGAACCAGTGCCTCACGCGCTGCGGTCATCATACGCGCCCCACCAGAGGCATGAACATTCACCATCCACACGCCTAAGTCAGCTGCAGCAGCGACAGCGTGCGCTGCAGTGTTAGGAATATCGTGGAATTTCAGGTCAAGAAAGATATCAAAACCACGCTGTTGAAGTTCGCGCACAAACTGTGGCCCAAACAATGTAAACATCTCTTTGCCGACCTTCAGACGACAATCGCGTGGGTCGATCTTGTCGACAAAGGACAGCGCGTCATCACGATTATGATAATCAAGGGCAACAACCACAGGAGAATTCGTAACAGCGCGGGAAGAAGATGAAGCAGTTAACGTCATGACCAGACCTTCTTGATGATGGGCACCGGAAGTGGCGCGAAACAGGTAAACGGCGAGCATTCTACCCGTGGAAATAAAAAATTAACAGTTGCGATTTTTCCCCTGGCAGGCTTTTTCTGCGCCGTCGTTGCCGGAGCACAATGGAACATCAATAACTAGTATGTTGTAACTAAAGTAGGATTTTTTTAAAAATTACAGGCCATCAAGACCGCGAATCGGTTTAATGGTTGACCAGGCCCGACAAGACGGACAATGCCAGTAGAGGGTGTATGCGGTAAAACCACATTTCTGGCAGCGATAACGAGGCTTACTACGTACCTTTTCGCCAACCATGTCACGCAGCACCATCAGGCTCTCTTTGGCACGCCCTTCTTCCGCTTCATTTAAGTGGTAATCCATTAACTTATGGAACACACGCATGGTCGGATGACGCTGAAGCTGGCGCGTAATATAGACCTGTGCGGCCTCACTACCGTCGCGCGCTTCGATGATATCAGCAAGCATCAATTCAGCATCGGCACCGGTGTTCTCTTCCACCGCACGCTGCAGGAATTCTGCCCATTCGGCAGTTTTACCCAACTGCTGATAGCAGGTTTGCAACATTTCCAGCGTTTCGCTGACCAGTTCTCTGTCCTGGGATATCACGCGTTGCAGACTTTCGACGGCTTTGGCGTATTCTCCTTTCGCCATAAACACGCGTCCCATCATTATGGATACGCGGGCGCTGTTTTTATCTGCCGCCGCCCCTTTTTTTAGCAAGGTCATGGCACGATCGAGATCGTCGCTGGCCATATGCTGCAGGGCTAACTCACAGTAGAAATGGGCAATTTCGACGCGCTGTTTATCTTTACCCAGCTTCACCAGGCGTTCGGCAACATCAATTGCTTTCTGCCACTCACTGGTAGCCTGGTAGATTTGTAGCAACTGTTGCAGCGCGCCAATGCGGAAGTCAGTTTCATCGGTCAGCTGATTGAACATGTCTTCCGCGCGGTCATATAACCCGGCGGCCATGTAATCACGCCCCAGTTGTTGAATCGCCAACAGACGCTGTTCATAGGTCAGCGAGGCGCTTTCCATTAGGGTCTGATGGATGCGAATAGCGCGATCAACTTCGCCACGCGAACGGAACAGGTTTCCGAGCGTAAGGTGGGCTTCAACGGTGCCTGTATCCTCTTTAAGCATATCGAGAAACAGGTCTACCGCTTTATCCTGTTGATTACTAAGCAGGAAGTTAACCCCCGCTACGTAATCACGCGACAAGCGGTTGGCTTCATCTTGCTTGTTTTGTTGCGCACTTCTGCGGCCCATATACCAGCCATAGGCAGCGGCTACAGGCAAAAGCAGAAACAACAACTCCAGCATAGAAAGTTATTCCTTCGCCGCTGACGAGTGCGGCACTACAGCCACGTCAGTCGCGGGTGAAAGCTGGTTTTCCAGTCGCTTTATTTTACGTTCAGCGCGCGCCAGGGAAACACGAACTCGCAGCCAGAACAGGCCACAAATCAACCAACCGATAGCAAACCCCGCAGCAAACAATACCGCCAGCAATGTGGAAATACGGTACTCCCCTTGCGCTAACAGATAATTAAACGTCACCTGTTGATCGTTCTGCGCACCCAACGTGACCGAAATCACGAAGATCGCTAACACCAGTAAGAAAATGAGTAAATATTTCACATTACTTCCCGTTATGTGGTTAGAGCGAATAAATTATGGTCAACTTACCGCAATAGCCCTTTAAAGTACCATTTTCGCGCCGTCTGCGAAATGGCATCCACACGCATTGTTGATGATTTAAGGGCTAAATTCGGAAAATCAACCAGCGTTAACTTTCTTGTTCTCGTTGCGCTATTTCGCGATTTTCTTCCGCAGGTGGTGTTAATGGCCCACAAATTCGTTGCGCAAGCCACGTTGCCACCGCCACCAGCGCCCACGAAATCAACGTAGCTACTACCAGATCGCGTGGCCAATGCATCCCGAGCAGCAGGCGGCTTCCCATGACTCCCGTTGCCCAGACCAGCAAGATAGCAATGGTTAACGTTCGCCGACGCGGCCACAGCAAACCAACGGCCAGCAGTGCCCAACTGGCAGCAAACATCGTGTGACCGGAAGGAAAGGCAAACCCCGTCTCTTTCTGCCAGTGTGAACGCAAATATTGTGGGATATTTTTCTCTTCAGCCAACTGTTCTTTCACTAGATTTCCGCGTTCTGCTCGCTTTAAAGTGTAGAACTCATCAACCGGAATATGATGTGTTTTTTCCAGCCAGATAACAAAAGGTCGTGGTTCCTGGACTTTGTCTTTGATCCAGGATTTAACGCCTTGTCCCACAAGGATTGCGGCCGCCAGAATGGCAAATAATACAAAGGCAGCCTTAATGCGAAAACGCAGACACCAGAGAAACCAGCCGAATAAAATCAAATGTGTAATGACGCCCCAGGGCTGGGTGACAGTTTCAGTAACCCAAAAAGCCGCTTTTAGTAGCCAACTTTGTTCTCCAGGTTGCCAACGCCAGCCAGAAATCCATACGGCTACTGGCATGACAAGCAATAGTGCAGCTCCCACTGCGGTACGTCTGGCAATCGAACGCATGGCCTCTCCTTTTTGATAAGTCCCACAATCATAACTGAAAACGCCAGTTCCAGGAAAAATTGACAGATTTGTGCCATTCCGTGAACGATCGACGCGTCGTGATTAGGTGAACCCCTTCTCGTTATGGCAAAATAAGCCAATACAGAACCAGCATTATCTGGAGAATTTCATGCAGCTTAAACGTGTGGCAGAAGCCAAACTGCCAACCCCATGGGGCGATTTCCTGATGGTGGGATTTGAAGAACTGGCAACCGGACACGATCATGTCGCGCTAGTCTATGGCGATATTTCCGGGCATACCCCGGTACTTGCGCGCGTCCATTCCGAATGTCTGACCGGTGACGCCCTGTTCAGCTTGCGCTGCGATTGTGGCTTCCAGCTCGAAGCGGCATTGACGCAAATTGCCGAGGAAGGCCGTGGTATTTTGCTGTATCACCGTCAGGAAGGTCGTAACATTGGTCTGCTGAATAAAATCCGCGCTTACGCACTGCAGGATCAAGGTTACGATACCGTAGAGGCTAACCACCAGTTAGGCTTCGCCGCTGATGAGCGCGACTTCACTCTTTGCGCTGATATGTTCAAACTCCTTGGCGTCAATGAAGTCCGCTTGTTAACCAATAACCCGAAAAAAGTCGAAATTCTGACCGAAGCAGGGATTAATATTGTTGAACGCGTACCATTGATTGTAGGTCGTAACCCCAATAACGAACATTATCTCGATACCAAAGCCGAGAAAATGGGCCATTTGCTGAACAAATAACCCTCTTGCATTGTGTAATTCATTTGCTTGCCGGAAGCAAAATAACCGGCAAGCAAATAGTTGTTACTTCAACATATTACGAATGACATAATGCAAAATGCCGTCGTTCTGGTAGTAGGTCAACTCCGTCGCGGTGTCGATACGACAACGGCAGGGTACGACTTCCTGGCTACCATCCGCGCGCGTAAGCGTCACCGGAACCGTCGCGCCGGGTTGTAGGTTTTGCAGATCGCCAATATCAATCTTCTCTTCCCCGGTTAGCCCTAACGTTTTACGCGTTACGCCTTGCGGAAATTCCAGCGGCAGGATGCCCATGCCAATTAAATTCGAACGGTGAATTCGTTCAAACGATTCGGCAATCACCACACGAATACCAAGCAGACGCGGACCTTTTGCCGCCCAGTCACGACTGGAGCCTGATCCATACTCTTTCCCGGCAATCACCGCCAGCGGCGTTTGCTCCTGCTTATAGCGCATCGCAGCATCATAAATAGAGACTACGTCGCTGTCAGGTAAATGCCGCGTCATCCCCCCTTCAACGCCAGGCACCATTTCATTACGGATGCGAATATTGGCGAAGGTGCCGCGCATCATCACTTCATGGTTACCACGCCGCGAACCGTAGGAGTTAAAGTCTTTTCGCTCAACACCCCGACCTTGTAGATATCGACCCGCTGGGCTGTCGGGCTTAATACTGCCCGCCGGAGAGATATGGTCAGTGGTGACTGAATCCCCCAGCATTGCGAGGATCCGCGCACCGTGAATATCTTCCACTGGTGCTGGTGTTGCCTGCATTTCATCAAAGAAAGGCGATAAGCGAATATAGGTTGAGTCCTCCTGCCAACCGTAGGTATCGGATCGTGTGACGTTAATTCCCTTCCACTCTGCTGTGCCTTCAAAAACTTCTGCGTACTCTTTGCGGAACATTTCTGTGGAGACTTGTTCTACCGCACGGGCAATTTCTTGTGCCGATGGCCAGATATCTTTCAGATAAACCGGATCGCCTTTGCGATCATGGCCGATAGGCTCAGAAGCCAGGTTGATATTCATATTTCCCGCCAGCGCATAGGCAACCACCAGCGGCGGCGAGGCCAGCCAGTTAGTTTTAACCAGCGGATGGATACGGCCTTCAAAGTTACGGTTGCCGGACAGCACCGCACCGACGGTTAAATCGCCTTTTTTGATTGCCGTTTCGATAGGATCGGGCAGCGGCCCAGAGTTACCAATACAGGTGGTACAACCGTATCCCACAAGGTTAAACCCAAGTTCGTCGAGATACGGTGTCAGTTTCGCTTTTGCCAGATAATCAGAAACGACTTTCGAACCCGGTGCCAGCGACGCTTTGACCCATGGTTGCCGCTTGAGGCCCAGAGTTACGGCTTTTTTCGCCAGCAAGCCTGCGGCCATCAGCACACTTGGGTTAGAGGTGTTGGTGCACGAGGTTATCGCAGCAATGACCACAGCGCCATCAGGTAACTGATACTGATGTCCGTTCATAACATAATCGACCGGCTGGCGATCTTTATGCGTGGCATTCACTTCCAGTTCGTTACTGGCGGCAAATGCTTTTGGTACATCGGGCAGTGCAACGCGATCCTGTGGGCGTTTAGGCCCTGCCAGGCTCGCTTCAACGTCATTCATATCCAGTTCTAACGTACTGGTAAAAATTGGTTCATCGCCCGGGTTACGCCACATGCCCTGCGCTTTGGCATATTTTTCGACCAACTCGACCTGATCTTCGCTGCGCCCGCTTAAACGCATGTAATCGAGGGTTACAGCATCGATTGGGAAGAAGCCACAGGTGGCACCATATTCTGGCGACATATTGGCAATGGTGGCGCGATCCGCCAACGGTAGTGAATCCAGACCATCACCATAAAATTCGACGAATTTCCCCACCACGCCATGTTTGCGCAGCATTTGGGTAACAGTGAGAACCAGGTCTGTGGCGGTAATACCTTCACGTAATTTTCCGGTAAGTTTGAAGCCCACTACATCCGGGATAAGCATGGAAACCGGCTGGCCTAACATTGCGGCTTCTGCTTCGATCCCACCAACGCCCCACCCCAGCACGCCAAGGCCGTTGATCATGGTGGTGTGCGAGTCAGTACCAACGAGTGTATCCGGATAAGCAATCCATTCACCGTCCTGCAATTCACTCCACACTGCTTTGCCGAGATATTCGAGGTTAACCTGATGGCAAATGCCTGTGCCTGGCGGCACGACGCTAAACCGACTGAACGCTTGCTTTCCCCATTTCAGGAACACATAACGTTCGTGGTTGCGCTCCATTTCCAGGCGTACGTTTTCTTCAAATGCCTCATCATCACCAAAACGATCGACGGTCACCGAGTGGTCAATGACCAGGTCGACCGGTGAGAGCGGGTTAACCTTTGCAGTATCGCCGCCGAGGCGTTTAACCGCTTCGCGCATTGCCGCCAGATCAACAACGGCAGGTACGCCGGTAAAGTCCTGCATCAGCACCCTTGCCGGGCGGTAGGCAATTTCACGGTCAGCATGGGCATTTTTCAGCCATCCTGCCAGCGCGTGGATATCCTCTTCGGTAACCGAGTTACCATCCTGCCAGCGCAGCAGGTTTTCGAGCAAAACTTTGAGTGACTTGGGTAGACGGGTGATATCGCCCAGTGATTTAGCAGCAAGCGGCAGGCTGTAGTAGTGGTAAGTTTTATCTTTGGCCTGCAACGTGTCCTTACTGGCTTCTCGTAGGGTTGACGACATAGCTCCTCCTTAATGACAGGGTTGCGAAGCCCTGATTCTCTTCAGGGTGAATATTAAAGATAACACAAACATCGCGTAACGATTTGATAACAACCCAAATTGATAAAAGAGGAGAAACCTTGTGGCAAAGCAAATGACAACCCCGCCGCAGCGGGGTCAAGGATCAGTGAGTAATGATCCAGAGGAGTTCGGCCCAGAAGAGCATCGACAGAGAAAACGCGCCCATCCAGGACCAATATTTCATATTTGTGTTGATCATAGGCTACACCCTTAACGGTTATTATTTTGTGTTGAGATAACTCAAGCTGTTATTGCTGCGGTGTATTAAAAGCCCTTTAATTCATTAAAAATGAGTAATAAGAATGATGATAATTATTGTTTCGGCTGATCATCTTCAGCAAACAGTTCTATAAAGGCTTGCTGCTGCGATGTTAGTTGCCAGTCGTCTGGAATAACGACGGAACATTCCCGTTTCGTTTCTGTTTCATTGTCACTATGCTGGCATAATGGTGACGACTCCAGTTGCTCCTGACCGACCATAGTTATCCCCACACTTTCCAAATCAGCAGTGCGACAACCACCCAGAAAAGTGCAGAACCAAGAAAAACCGCCAGCCAGGCTTTACGTTTTAATTCAGGATCGCGGCGGGGTTCCTGATTTCCAGAAGGCATTGCTAACCTCATATAATCGCCATCACTTATCAGCAAGACGTTGAACGATTGGTGTAATTAATCATACGATGAGACAAATCCTAAAGAAACTTTGGTGATGCTGCCAACTTACTGATTTAGTGTATGATGGTGTTTTTGAGGTGCTCCAGTGGCTTCTGTTTCTATC